>JBFESM010000251.1:0-2508 GCA_041548445.1 Methanothrix sp.
GATCCGGTCGACATACTCCGAGGATCTGAGGATCAGGTATGTGGCGAGGAAGGTCGCCGTCAGGGCGAGGAGGGAGACCACCTTCTCGATGGGTCCCGTGGCCGTTCCCATCAGGACGATCACTGTGGTGATCGCTCCCGGGCCCGTGAGGAGGGGCGTTGCCAGGGGGAAGATCGATACGTCCTCCCTGTCGCTCGCATCCACCATCTCGGCTGCTGTGACTTTTCTTCGAGGCTTCGCCTTCAGCATCTCTATCGCCATGATGAATAAGAGGACGCCTCCGGCGACCCTGAGGGCGTCGACGGTCGTCCCGAAGAAGCGGAGAACGAGGTCGCCGGTGAGGGCGAAGAGTAGGGCGACGATGTAGGCCACCGATGCCGCCCGAAGGGAAATTCTGGCCCTCTCCCTGGCAGAGGCTCCGGGGGTGAGGGAGATGAAGACCATCGTCGCCTCGACGGGGTTCACTATTATGAAGACCGAGGCGAAGACGTAAAAGAAGTAACCGAGATAACTTGCGACCTCCACCATCGACGATTCCTCCCCCTTGACTGAGTTTTCCGATCTCAAGCCCAGACCCGGACGGGTCAGGCCGAGATCATCGATAAATTATCCCGCGTCGTTCTTCAGGAGAAGCGCGGCGCTTTTCCCTCGTTCTCCCTCTCGTCCTCGCCGATCGTCTTTCCCATCTTTCCGAGAAGGAGCATGAAGGCGGTCATCGACCACCCTGCCAGTAGGGCGTTTTTGTTGTCCCTCTGCTTTCTCGCTAAAAGGCCCGTCGCCAGCCCCGCCAGGGCCGAGACGAGGTACTCGGGGGCGTCGCTGAGGAGGTGTCCCAGGGGGTCGGCTTCGGCGTCGACGATGTCTCGATGAAGGACCCACCGATCCGGGAACTCGTGGACGTGAGACCCAGCTGGCCCCCGGAGCTGCCGGACCGATCCCGGGACTGACTCGCCTAGGATGGTATCCTTGAAGCAGCTTGGAAGCTTTGGGTGCTCCTCCTTTTTGAGGACGTACTTTTTGTGATGGGGCAGCGTCTCTATCCACCGACAGAACCCGCGGCAAGGCTCGCTGCATTTCATGCTCATCTATACGACGTATCCGCTTAAATACCATGCTGAGGCCGAAGATCGCACCAGCAGGTACAGGACCCGAGAGTCGTAGCATCGACGCGAAAAGCTCGGCCGACGGCGGAAAGCTGTGGAGAACTCCAGAACCGCGAACCGCGTCGGGCGGCGCAAGCCCCGCCAGCGGCCAAAAGAAGAGAACGAAGCACATCGACCAGGACAAGTGGGATTCGAATTTGTCGAGGAGAAGAGCATGAGATGCCTCATCTGTAAGAGAGGCTCGACGGTGCCCGGTACGACTACCGTCACCCTGGAGCGGTCCGGTTTGATCATTGTGATTAAGAGCGTGCCTGCCCAGGTATGTAAGAACTGCTGCGAGGCTTACGTCGATGAAAAGGTCACGTCGGAACTTCTGACATCGGCGGAAGAGGCGGCAAAAGCAGGAGCTGAGGTCGAGATTCACGAATTTTTGACCACGTAGGGCATCTTTCCGCCTTGCGGCGGTGCCCGAGCCCTTTCGGCCCCTCCGAAAGGGCTTATTTCCAAAAGTTATTTCTCTCCAGTGCGTCTGTTTATCCTTTTGATGGCAAGCGAAAGGTCTGAGGATGCTGAAAGTGCGGAATCCCGTAAATCGGGCTTAAAACCAGTTTTCGAGGACGATCTCACCTGTGAGGAGGAGACGAGGGGGATAATGAAGCTGGCTGAGGCCTCGCTGGCCGAGTTCCTCAATGACGAAACGGACATCTACACGTTGAAGGACCTAATTAACAGTCCCTGAACGATCCCCGCCAGAATCTAGGCCTTTGAGGATCTTTTCCACATCGGCCTTCAGGACCGGAAGGTCGATCTTCGTTGTGTCCCAAACCTGCTCAAGATCGATCCCGAAATAATGGTGGACGAGGACGTTTCTCATGGCTACAATGTCGGGCCAGGGGATGCCCGGATGCTCTTCTTGCAGGGAATCTGAAAGGTGGTTTGCGGCCTCACCTATGATCTGGAAGTGATAGACGATCCAGGTCTGGATCAGCTCGTCCTCGAAAAGAACCTCTTTGCCCTTTGATGCATATCTCTCGATCTTTCCGATCGCTTCGAGGATGTCGAGGAGAAGATCCCTGTCCGACCTCAAAGGGGGACGGCCTCCTTCAAAACGCGGTCACGGATCCGCTCCCGGAGGCCCCGTTCGCTCACCACGTCGACCCGGCGGCCGAGGAGCCCCTCAAGCTCTCGGGTCATGGCCGAGCTCTTGAGGAGGGTGAAGCCGGGCATCGGCTCCACCAGGAGGTCGACGTCGCTTCTCTCGTCGGCCTCGCCACGGGCGACGGAGCCGAAGATCCGGACGTTTCTCACCCCGTACTTTGCGGCTATGGCGAGGATCTCCTCCCGCCGGGCCTTCCGGGTCTCCTCAAGCTTCATCGTCGCCTTCCTATGTATCTGATTATATTTA
>JBFESM010000252.1:0-2497 GCA_041548445.1 Methanothrix sp.
TCATCGTATCTGAAGCCTGCAGCGATCAATTGGTATATATACATATCGCCATGAAACGATTTGAGGCGTTTAACGCCATCTCTGCCGGAAGATATCGGCGAGGGCGAGCGGAAACATCCCAGCGTTGCCGCCCGCTCACGCCGACACCGACCTCATCTGAGGAAAGCTCAGGCGTTGACGTATCCGGGCGCCGGACCCCCTGTCATGCCGGGTGGAGACCAGGATATGTCCGAGTACTTGAAGTACCAGGTCCTGGTTGAGGGCCTGAAGACTCCGATGTCGTCGGAGAGGCCGTCCCGGTCGAAGTCCCCGGATATCGGAACGTCCCCGCTCAGGGCCCAGGGGCTGAACCTTCGATCGGTGTTTCCGTTCGAGTCGTAGTCAAAGTACCAGGTCCGATCGGAAGCTCTGAAGACGCCCAGATCGCCGACCTCGGTGTCCCCGTTGAAGTCGCCGGCGATCGGCAGATCTCCCCTGATCGCCCAGGGTCCGGACCTGCGATCGGTGCTGCCGTCTGAGTTGTAGTCGAAGTACCAGATGCGGTTGGAGGGTCTGAAGACCCCGATATCGTCCCTGCGGCCGTCGCCGTCAAAGTCCCCGGCCACGGGAAGGTCGCCTCCAAGGCCCCAGGTGATGCCGGGGAAGGGGGCTGACCAGGATATGCCGCCGGTGTCGGAGTTGTACGAGAATGTCCCGAAGTACCATCGCCTGGAGGGCATGAAGATGCCGACGTCGTTGACGTAGCCGTCCTCGTCGAAGTCGCCGACCACGAACAGGTCGCCCTCATCCCCAGGACCCATCCTGGTGCTGGCGTCGGTGTCGCCGTCCGAGTCTAAGTCGAATAGCCATTTATTCTGGCTGGGACGAAAGACGGCGAGGTCGTCTGCAAAGCCGTCCCGGTCGAAGTCGCCTGCCATGGGCACGTCCCCTCGTTCTCCCCAGGGCCCCTCCACCCTGTCCGACTGGCCCAGGGCCATGCCTGAAGATATCAGGATCGCCGCAAAAAATAGCTCGGCCCGGAGAATACGCATAAATATAAAATTTTTCAACATAGTCTTCACCACATAAGAGGCTTTTTCCGCCGCTGTTCGGAGCCTTTACCAACGCTCTTCGATGTCATTGGAAGGCATTATTCAGCGCCCGTAGAATATACATGTTGTTCTGATGTAAAAATATAACGCGGATTGGATTCGTTTTAAGTCTGCTCTGTTTTTCGCTTTACATCGGTTAGTGCAAAACGATTAGTAACCAGAGGTTAGTATTATATACTTCAACGACGAACCGGCGTCCAGATGCAAAAGGAGTTCAAGATCCAGCTTGAAGATGCAAAGACCCTGGCAGACGTCTTCGAGGTGGTGAAAGCAGCCGTCCTGAAGAGCACTGGAAAGAGCCGTGGCGGACTGATGCTCGGCATGGCAGATCTTGGAAACCACCCTCGAGGATTTCTGGGGGGATTTTTCACCGTCGGCTCCAACGTCATAGTGATGAACAAGACACCGCTCCAGAGGATCAGGGAGACGAGACCCGAGCTCTACAAGCCCTACGCCTTTTTCATCCTCCTCCACGAGTACATCCACTCTCTCGGATATCTGGACGAGAAACTGGTCGTATCGAGGACCCTCGAGATAAGCCGGGAGTCCCTCGGCGAGGCCCATCCCGCCACCAGGATAGCAGCCGACATAGGCGGCTTTTTGAAGGATCTGGTCTATCCGGAGGCGGCGTGGAAGCCCGACAACGAGAGGATGGAGCTTGTGGAGGGGTTTGACAGGTCCAGCGTCCCCTACATCAACTGAGAATGGCCTCCATTGGATCGCCTCCCTGCGGGATAAAAACGATCAAAGGTAAAGGCCCCAGGAAAGCCCGCCTCCATTTCAGCCTCTTGATCTTCCTGGATCGGCAGGATGAGCAGGCCAGCACGACTCCGATGGACTTAAAGGGGTGACCGCAATCAAGACCCCTATAATACCCCATTTATTTTCCGATTTTCAGCAGGTCCTCAAGATACTCGATGGCCATCTTCCCCACGATCTCCAAGGATTTCAGGGGGTTCCATCCCCGAACTCCGCCATAAGCTGTGGGGTGGCCCTCCTCATAAGTGATGCCCGACTCTCCGTACACCTCATCAGCCACGTTTCCGGCGAAGGTTCCGACGAGGAGAGCAAGGGTCCAAATTAAGACCACTTTAAAAGCCCTTCCACGGATAGACATATTCTTCAGCCCATTCTTGATTTTATTACTCCATAATATATATTTTTTATGGAACAGCCCCAGTTCTCTACTTTCCAACTTATATACAATATATAAGTTAGTTTTATAATATTGACTGCCGGTAGATATTGAGAGATTCAACCAGCGTACCCCGCTGCAAGCAGCGGGGCATGTTCGCGCCGGTCATCAGCTATTCGAATTCTAACAAATTCATCTGTTCGTAGCCGTCCTTTCTTCTGGGATTCCTTGTGACTCAACATTCTCGGTTCAACCTTTTACGTGGATGCAA
>JBFESM010000253.1:0-2444 GCA_041548445.1 Methanothrix sp.
AGGATACCCCCCCAAGATCAAAAACCAGCTCCAACCCGGCGAGTCCGACATCGCAGTCTACTCGATGGTGGCGGCCACAGAGGGTGAGGTGAAGATGCCGGCAACTGTGGCGAGGTACGCCGACTCCAAGTCGACGATCTACACCGCGAGCTCGCCTTCCGTCAGCATCGAGATCAAACCCAAGAGAAAGCCAAATCTGGTTCTGAAAGTCGAGCCACCAGAGCCGATCAAGCACGGTGGCGAGGGGACGATAAACGTCACCGTCCAGAACGACGGCGATGCCAGCGCCTACAGGGTCGAGGTAAAGGCCGAGGTCAAATCCGACGGGGACGGACTTGAGCTTGTAAAAGGGAGCCTCGACGAGAGCTTCTTTGAGATCCCACCGGGAGAGTCAGAGACGTACTCTGCAACCATCAAGGGGTCCCGGAGCGGAAGTTACGCCATCGACCTTAAGACCAGCTACCAGGGCGACGGGGAGATGATGCAAACGCAGACCGCTTTCGAGGTCGCAGTCCTGAAGAGGGAGCACAAGTACCTCTATTACCTGCCGATCGTGCCCGTCCTGATATTAGGTTTCTGGCTGTTCAGAAGGTACAAAGAATATAAATATTAAGCTGGAGTTTGGTGGTACATCGGATGGAACGAGCGAAAGGATTCAAAAACGAACGGATAAGGCACCTCTCGAAACGCCGTATAGCCGCAGTTGAATATCGTTGCATTTTAAGACGTCTGGACTGAGATCTATGTTGAACGTATTAATGCTAGGGATCGGCCAATGTGGGAACAGGATACTCGACGCGGTTAACAAGGAGTCCTTCGGCGGGTCCTCCAAGCTCTCAAAATATTATTCGAGACAGAAGTTTCCCAGCAGGGTTGAGACCCTGGCGATAAACACCGCCGTCAACGACCTGAAGGAGCTGAAATTCACCGCCGCCAAGGACAGGTTTCACGTCCCCAACCTTCACGGGGTCGGAGCAAATCGGAGCATAGGAAAACAGGGTTTCTGGGACAACCGCGAGATGATCATGGAGGAGATCGAGAGGAGGGGAGACTTTGACATCGCCTTCGTGATGACCTCGGCCTCCGGGGGAACAGGTTCTTCCTTCACGCCGCTGATAATCCATGAGCTGAGGGAGCGGTACAAGAACATAACCGTCGTCGCTGTCATGGTCCTCCCCTTCAGGGAGGAGGGGTCGATATACCTCCAGAACGCGGCCTTCAGCATGAGGGACATTATGGAGGTCGAGTGTGACGGCATAATCCTGGTGGACAACCAGTACCTGAAGAGGCTGAGCGGAGACATCAAGACCGCCTACGACAAGATCAACGATATGGTGGCAGAGCGGATATTGTTCCTGATCGAGTCCCTGGACAGTGAGATGCTCTCGGTGACGGACCTTGGCGACTTCAAGACCGTGATGCGAGGTGGCCTTGGGATGGGAACCCTCGGCTTCTACGAGTCGGACAAGAAGACGACGTCGCTCACATCTGCGATCGAGGGGAGCCTCAAGCCCGGTGGCCTCCTTTACCCCGCCGACGTCTACGAAGACGCCGCGAGAGCGATGATCATCATCCAGGGGTCTAGAGAGTCCCTGGACGTCGACGAGATCACAAAGTCCGTCGAGAAGCTCTCGACCAAGATCGGCCAGGTCTTCAAGGGGATCGTGATAAAGAAGGGCAGGCCGAAGGTTCTCTCCGTCTTTACCCTCGGTCAGGTCCCGGACCTCGAGATGCTCTACGCCCAGGCCGCCCAGGCGATCCAGGACGAGAAGGGGCGCAAGACCAGGGCCAAAAAGCAGCTCGACGACGCCTTCGCCTACATCGAGGACCTCGAGGAGATCTACTGATCTCCTCAAGACGAACTGTGGCCAGCGACGGGCCACAACCCTCAGATTTTTGCGACAATTTATGCATTCTGCGCGGCGCGACGCACCGGCTAATCTTCTTGAGTTCAGCTGCAAGATAATAAAATTTTCATTATTTTCTCCTTTCGGATTCTCGGGACGTAGCTGGTTATGGATATCCTTTCATCCGACCGTTTGGATCTCATAGACTAGTATTTGTGTCGGAATGGTTTGCTGTAGTTATAGTCCTCAACGCTACGTTTAGTACTTATCTCATGTAGCAATGCATCTCTAACCACCGATTACGATCTAGCATTAGTATCAAACCTAAGGTTTAGGACTATAAACAAGAACTTCAACTTTGAGTGGCGCAAGACTTATATTTTTGTTATGGCTGTATATCCGCAATTATTGGAGGGAGAACTTACTTGCATAATCATAAATATCACAAAAACACCTTGTGTCTGTTTTTTGTGGTAATGCTTGCCGTTCTGTCCGTGGGAACTGCGCAAGCCCAGATACGAATGACAAACGACGTCCTCGACCTCATCAATTTATATGAAGATGGTAGCGATTGGTGGGAGTATCAGTATGAACCAG
>JBFESM010000254.1:0-2435 GCA_041548445.1 Methanothrix sp.
ATGAGATCGACGAGGCCGCCATCGAGTCGAGGCTCCGGTTCAAACAGCGGCCGGACCTCATGATAAGGCTGGGGGCAAAAGAGCTGAGCGACTTCATGATCTGGCAGTCGGCATACTCCGAGCTTTACTTCGTCGACCGGTCCTGGGACCGGCTGGAGAAGGTCGATTTTCTTAAGGCCGTCAGAGACTACCAGAGAAGAGAAAGAAGGTTTGGAAGATGATCAATCTTCCCTATCCGGATGGGCGAGATGGACAGAGTTGAGGTACTCGGGAGGCACGTTCTCCGAGATCACAATGTCGCCGCTCACGGTCATCATCTTCACCCCGGCCCCCTGGGCGGCCTCGGCGTCTACCCTGATCACCCGCGGGTTGTTCGTCCTGAAGGTGCTGACGTACCAGGCCTTCTCAGGGGTCGTAGAAAGGTGGACGTAACGCTGGGTCGCCGCCTTTAGCCCCACCTCCAGGATCCTGTCGGCCTCCTCCTCGTTCGCCCCGTAGTAGAGGGCAGCTAGCTCGTTTAAGGGGTAGTCCAGGTTCACATCCACAGAATGGCCGTACTTCGCCCTGATCTTCCCCTCCCTGATCTCGTACCTCTCCTTGGGGTCTGACTGGACGAGGGCGATCACCAGCCGCTTGTTGGCCCAGCGGTACCTGGTCTCTATCGCCTCGGAGAGCGCATCGAGCTCAACCCAGCCTCTCGGGCTCATGTCCAGGCCCAGGTCGTCTGGGAAGTGTCTGAGGGCGCCCGCCACCAGCCTGCCGAGCTTTTCGGTTCTCTCCTCTTCGAGGACGGCCTGACCGGCTTTGCCGCAAACGCATTGCTCCCCCCGGAAAAATCCGTGTTCTGGACATCTCTTGATCACGATTCTCGCCTCCGACTGAACTGGAGTGGCCTTACAGATAGATATAGCTGACTCCAGTGCGTCTCGATTCGCCCGTTTGACGCGGATGGAATCATCCAGGGAGCCCGACGTCTGCAGCCCGATTTCGGGCAAAGCCTGAAATAGAATTTGAACTCTGAGATCTGTCCATGCTGGATTTGGACAAGATCGAGAGAGTGCTGAAGAGCGGCGATCTTCTTGATCTGGACGATGAGCAGCTCTCAGCCGAGCTGGAGAGCTTTTTCCAGACTTTGGAGGAGCGGGATCGCCAGATATCCGAGACCCTCGAAACCCTTCTGGCGGAGGTGGAAGAGCTCATCGCCCTCTCCGACGAGATGGAATCTGAAGACGACCTTTGCAGGTGATGCCCTTTGGAGACGCTGCCAGACGTTCAGGCCTGTCAACCCGAGTACCCCATAAATCTCACCCGAGTCGGCCTCACCGGGGTCAAGAAGCTGGTGAAGGTCCTCCGGGAGGACGAGGTGCGGCCGATAGTCCTCATCTCCAACTTCGAGGTCTTCGTCGACCTTCCCTCCGACCGGAAGGGAGCGAACTTATCTCGAAACTTCGAGGTGATAGACGAGGTGCTGGAGGAGGCCGTAAACGAGCCGGTCTACGTGATCGAGGAGCTCTGCGGGGTGATTGCCCGTCGAGTTTTATCCAAGCACGAGTACGCCACCAGGGCCGAGGTGAAGATGAAAAGCGAGTACATCGTCGAGAGAAGCTCGCCCGTCACCAAGACCGCTGGCCAGGAGGTGGTCGACATCTTCGCCGAAGCGGTGGCCAGGGCTGGCCACGTGAAAAAGTTGGTAGGGGCCGAGGTGGTGGGGATGACCGCTTGCCCCTGCGCCCAGGAGATCATGAGAGACCAGGTTCGAAAAGAGCTTCAGACCACCCTGGGCCTCAGTCCCGAGGAGGCCTTCGAGTTTGCGGCAAAGCTTCCTGTGGCCACCCACAACCAGAGGGGCCGCGGCATGATCTCGATCCAGGTCTGCGACCGGCGATGCGTATCCCTCGACCAGATCATCAAGATCATAGAGAGGTCGATGAGCTCCAGGGTCTTCGGCCTTCTCAAGCGGCCCGACGAGGCCCTGGTGGTCCAGAGGGCTCACAGCAACCCCAAGTTCGTGGAAGACTGCGTGAGGACGATGGCCCAGAAGGTCGTCGAGTCCTTCAAAGACCTTCCCGACGATGCTGTGATCGTCCTCAAGCAGGTGAACGAGGAGAGCATCCACCAGCACAACGCCTTCGCCGAGAGGAGCGCCACCATGGAAGAGCTGAGGGCGGAGCTGGGTGCCGAAGACCCGGCAAGCGCCAGCAAGGTGTCGATAAAATGACAGAGAAGAAGATCGAAAAGAAGATCGAGTTCATGGGAAGCTGCCTCTCCGACCTCCTCGCCGAAAAGGAGATCATAGCCAGGTACGAGCTTCTCCAGAGGGTTTACGATTGCGTCAGGAAGGCCGACCTCTCCCCGGAAGAAAAAGAGGAACTTAAGAAGACCCTCGGAAAAAAGCACGTCGCCTCAGGCATATTCTTCAACCTCTTTAGCGGCGA
>JBFESM010000255.1:0-2416 GCA_041548445.1 Methanothrix sp.
TGAAGGAGCTTGAAGTCGTTGAGGTTTCTGAGGTTTTTCGCCTTCACGATCTCTTCGGCCATCAGATCTTGATAAACCCCATCCGAGATCCCCGGCGTGTCGGGAAGGTCCAATTCCAGAGCCTCGTTTCGGGTTCCATTTCGTCTTCTTTGATGGTAGTAATCGAGGAGGACGGCCCAAATGTCCAATTTATCGGCGTCCCGGAGGAGCTTTGAGAAGAATAGACACCGCTCCGACTCGTCCTCCGGAAGGGCGGCCCGGTTGTGGTAGGATATTGTTCTGAGGATGAGATCGCGCTCAGATGGATCGAGAGTGTCGAGAACCCGGCTTTCGAGTAGGACTTTAACGCTCAGGTCGGCGTGGTCACAAGATCGGCGGTCCGAGAAAGTTTTGTAACGGGCATACTGGGGAAAGCGTCCGACGTCGTGAAAGAGGGCCAAGACCTCCGCAAGGCGAAGGTCCTCCTCGGGTAGGTCGAGGGACCTGCCGATCTCCAGGATCTCCTGGCGGACGCGGTGGGTGTGCTCTTTTTTCAGGACTATGTTTTTGTCCTTTCCGGGATCGTTCGACTTGAAGGTCTGGACGTACTTGGAAAACCAGCGCAAAAGATCAATGACGGTCTCTTTCTCCATCTGGGTCCACCAGAGAGGTCTTCAATTCTTGCTGGTTCTAATCTCTTTTCGTCCAGTTCATTCGATCTTCGATTGATTAAAAAAAGAACATGTATCTTGCCTTCAATCCTCGAAGGCGACGATGTAGACGCCGTCATCCCGCCTCTGGCCCTTGACCAGCTCGCAGTGCCTCAGAATCGCGAACTGGTTTTCCAGCTCCTCGGCCGGAAGGTCGAACCTTTCAGCGATCTGGTCCCTGGTGGCTCCGCCCTTCGAGATGATGAACTCGTAGATCTCCTTCTGGGTGTCGGTGAGCCCCTCGGCCCCGACGAGGCCCGCCTTCTCCCTCAAGATCTTCTTGGACCTTACGGCCCAGGGGTCGCAGACCTTGATCTTCTGGTGGGCGTTGATGTAGCAGTTCTCGCATATCCGGCTCCCGCCCTCCTCGATTAGGTCTTCGCTCGGAAACTCACGCCCGCACCGTTCGCACTTTGCTAAATCCGCATTTTCCGTCATTATAACACAACCAATCCGATATTAGCGGCTCATCTCAAATAGGCCTTTCTCAAATTCGAATCAATCCAAAAATTGAAATGTGTTTCGATGCAATAATGATTACAGGATAGTGAGTAAAGGCTGAAGTTCTCAATCGGCCTGATGGAGAGCTCTTCTCAGAGGATGATATATCATGGCTGACAACACCAACAGGAACCTTTTGATCGCCGCAGGGGTCATCATAGTGATCCTCCTCGCCCTTCTCGTCCTGGAGATCAGGAGGGACGGATTTGGTCAGACCAGCTGGCAGGGCTCCGGCTCCGGATACGGGGGTCGGGGACCGGGGATGATGGGCTGGAGCGGTTCCGGATATGACCGATCCGACCGATACGGTCCCGGGGCGATGGGGCCCGGCCTGATGGAAGGCTTCGGTCGCAGATACTATTCGGGGATGATGGGTGCAGGATCGGGCGGCATGGGGATGATGGCCCTTTACTTCCCGGATGAGGTGCCGATATCCGAAGACGAGGCGAGAAGCCTTCTTTCGGCCTTCGCTGCCGAGTTCGGCGACGAGGTCGAGTTGAGGGATTTCATGGCCTTCAGCAACAACTACTACGCCCAGGTCGCGGACGCGAAGACGGATGAGGGGCTGGCCGAGATCCTGGCAGACAGGTACTCTGGAGCGGTATATCCGGAGCCGGGACCGAACATGGCCTGGAACTCCCGGTTCGGCCTCTGGCAGGCCAGTTCTGAACCGCCCAGATACGACCTGGAAGCTGCAAGAGTGCTGACCCGGACATTCCTTTCGGGATACCTCTCTGGCTCTGAGGTGTTAGGGTCGGCTTCGTTCCCAGGCTACTACACATTCGACTTCGGTCGCGGCGAGGTCGAGGGGATGCTCAGCGTCAACGCCGAGACGGGCGACGTATGGGTCCACACCTGGCACGGCTTCTACTTAGGGGGTCACGCAAAGGAATCGCAGTCGTGAGGCTCAGACCTTCAAGCGCCGCACCCATCCAGGAGCGCCTCGTACCGCTCCTTGACCCTCTCGATGATGTCCATATCGTAGGGCTGGTGGGTCGGAACCTGGATCTTTGCCTCCAGCTCCTTGTAGTCTGGAGCGGCAGAGATGCCGTTCTCGTCCGTGGAGATCCCAAGGTCTAAGGCGATCTCCTCAATCATGGGAGATAGAGGCTTTATCGGGCGGGCGCCTTTCGCCCTTTCTCTGTACTCTTCGAGGAGGGAGTCGATCTCCTCCAGAAGGGATTCAGTCTTCTCGGGATCGAACCTGCCCGACTTTTCCGCGATCA
>JBFESM010000256.1:0-2414 GCA_041548445.1 Methanothrix sp.
ACCCCCAATCTTGCTGTCTTCGGGGTTCAATCCAAAAACATGGGGAAAAAGATAGATCGCACCCCCATGATGGCAGTCTCCTCAGAAAATCCGCGAAGCTCGCTGGATGTGGCCACCGGTCTGCCATCTATCTGGCGCTGGAGGGGGCTCTGGCCAGACTACCGCCTCCGCCAGACTCCAGACAGGTCGAGGACATTCTCGGCGAGGCCCAGCATCTCGTCGTGGGCGGGGCTTGGAGGAGCGAGAGGACGAGGCGGAGGAGCAGGTGATGTCGGAGAGAAAAATAATAGCCTACCATGTCCCAGTAGCTGCCCAGGATGTGGTAAGATTTGCGCAAGCTCGATAGCGTAGTCCTGGAGCTGGAGGCCCGAGGACTGAAATTCCGGCTCTCGACCTCTCTTCGGGTCGGGTACACGGCTGACGTTTTGTTTAAAAAAGAGAAGATAATCGTCCTCGACACCCGGAATGCTGATCCCTATGCGGTCAGGAAGCTCTCGGCGGCGGGGTATAAGGTCTTTGTAATCCCTGAGGGGAAGCTCACCGACGATCAGATCAGGGCGTTCTGTGACGAGGTGGAGAGGGAGCTGAAGAGGTGAGAACGAAAGCGATTCTCTTCTTGCTGGCAGGGTCCGTCTGAGGTCCGAGGGTCGGCTGGCGGCGGCGAAAGACCGCCCCGCTGGCCGCGCCCTCCGGCGGCGGGATCACCGGGCGGCGTCCTCGACGATGGCGATCTCCTCTTCGTTCAATCCGTAAAGCTCGTAGACGAGCCGGTCGATCTGCCGGTCGGTCGCCTCAATCTGATGCAGAAGTTCGCCTTACCATTGCCGATAGGCAACACCAACCTAAACCGAGAGCCATTCGTCTCTTTCGATCCCAGCCTCTCGGAGGATTATCGTCAGGAGCTTCACGCCGATTTTCCCGCCGTGAGGGTTTGGTATCGTGACGAAAAGGTCTCCCCTGACCATGAAAGGGTGCTTCGTTCCGTGATACGGCCCCTCGAACTGCAGCTTCCGCAACCGCCGGATCAGCTCTCGATGAGAGACAGGAGATAGTTTAGACAGCGGCCTCGGGCTCCGTTGAGACCTCGATGGTCTTGCCGCCGATCGGCGGGATGGCCATCCCGAGCCTGAGTCTCAGGGCGATCCATCCTTCGAGGACCTCGATGAGATCTTTGCGGCACTCCTCGATCGTAATGCCTGTGGCGATGACGCCCGAAAGGCCCGGAACCGTGGCGCAGTACTCGCCCTCCTCGATCGGCTCGTACTCAGCTCGGGCGAGGGCTGCCTGGATGTACTCAGAGAACATAGCTGAAGGTCTCTTTTGGCTCCGCGCCGATTTATATCCTTTTCCTGGGCCGTCGAAGTTTAAAATAATATCAAAAATATACTCCAGGTGGCGGAGACCGCCCCGGTGGCCGTAACTGCCGGACGGTGAGATCACCCAGCTGCTGCCTCGACCCTCATTCATCCCGGCAGCCCTCCCGCCCGGCGCGGAAACGCCGGGCGGCGCACTCAAGATAGGCCAGAAGAGTGGAGCGCGGGGGCGGCGGGAGGGCCCGATCGACCCGACGGCCGGATGGCGACCCTCCGACCGGAGGCCGCCGGGGATCGGAGAAAGTCTTTTACTGAAGGAGAATTATAAGTTCGCTGGCATGAAGACGAAGGAACTGATCCTCCGAGAGATCGAGGTCTTTCCCGAGCCTTATCTCAAGGAGGTGCTCGATTTCGTACGCTTTTTGAAGGACAGATCCTCCAAGAGGGGTATCGAGGAGGCCATATTGAGCGAGCCCATTCTCGCCGAGGAGTGGCTCGCCCCCGAGGAGGATGAAGCTTGGGAAGATTTGTGAAGGGAGATGTCGTCGTTGTGCCCTTCCCGTTCACCGATCTCGCCCAGGCCAAGAGGCGTCCCGCCCTGGTGGTGGCAGAGCTTGAAGGAGACGATAGGATCCTCTGTCAAATTACCAGCCGACACTTCAGGGACAGGTACGCGGTCGGGATTAACGATGCCGACTTCGAAGAGGGGTCCCTCAAGAAAGATAGCAACATCAGGCCCAACCGGCTCTTCACCGCAGACGGCAGGATAATCCTGTACCGTGCCGGGCGCCTTAAAGATGAGAGGGTCGGCGACGTAGTCGAGAAGATAATTGAAATATTGAATAATTAAAATAACATTTGATATATACTCCCAGCGGCGGAGACCCCAAAAGTGGCCGTAACTGCCGGACGGTGAGATTACCCAGCTGCCCCCCTCGACCCCCATTCATGCCCGGCTGCCCTCCCGCCCGGCGCGGAAGCGCCGGGCGGCGCACTCAAGATAGGCCAGAAGAGGGGAGCGCGGGGTCGGCGGGAGGCCCCGATCGACCGGATGGCGACCCGCCGATCGGAGGCCGCCGGGGATCGGACCGCCCGCCCTCA
>JBFESM010000257.1:0-2400 GCA_041548445.1 Methanothrix sp.
GGACTTCAGGCCTCAGCTGGTCGTCAACTCTGCGGGCCAGGACAACCACTACACCGACCCCCTCGCGAACATGCGCTTTTCGGCCCAGGGGTACGCGAAGCTGAACGAGATGTTGGCGCCGGACATCGCTGTCCTTGAGGGGGGGTACGCCATCGAGATGGCTCTGCCCTACGTCAACACCGGGATCATCCTCGCCATGGCCGGCCTCGACTACTCGAACGTCAGGGAGCCCGATTTCGTTCCTGGAAAGTTCGCGATGTCGAGGACGATGGAAGCGAACATCAAAGGCACCGTCGAGTACCTCCAAGGGATCTGGGAGGCGAGAGACGAGCTTACGGCGACGGCGGTCGAGAGGGCGGGGCCCTTCTTCCGGAGGAGGAAGGACATCTTCTACGATACCGACGGAATCCGGGAGAAGCAGACCGAGTCGGTCAAGATGTGTCCCGACAAAAGCTGCCCCGGCTACATGACGATCGACACCGACGCCGCCAGGGGTTACGGGGCGTCTGAGAGCGGGTTTGGCGTTTTCGTGCCTCTATTCGCCTGCAAGCGCTGCCGCGAGGAGGCGAGAGAAGAGTACGAGGCCCACAAGACCGATTCCCGGTACAACTACATCTATTTCCAGGACAAGAACTCGGACAACTTCCGGCTCTACAGCGCCAGGATGCACAACGAGCGGGTCTACTGAAGAGAGGCTGAGGGAGGAAGCCCGCCCTCCGGGGCAGAGCGGGATGGGGCACGGGGGCCGCAGGCGGCGGGGCCGGACCCGTCTCCCGCCGCCCTCATCCTCCAATTCCAACCTACGATTTTCGAGGGTGCGATGTTTACCAGACGGCCGACGGTCCAAAAGTTCTTTAACGCGCGAAGCTAAAAGACGTAAACAGATCAGCATGGCGAAATTACCAGGCGAACCAGGAAAAGTCTCCATGAAGTTCAGCTCGGAGAAGGGCTTCGATGAGTTCAAACGGAAGTTCTCCCTGACCAACTCAGAGGCAGCAGCTTTTCTGAGGGATCTCGCCCAGGAGATTGAGGCAGGAGACGAGGTGGAGATCGCCCGCGATGACGTCTCCATCTCTGTCAATCCCGAGTCTCCGATCAAGCTCGAAGTAGAGCTGGAGGGAGACGAGCTCGAGATTGAGATTAAGCTCAAAGCAAAACCGTGAATGGTAAATTAAAATATGAATGGACAAATTGGAGAGATAAAGGAGATTCGGATCGCCACGTGGTGGCGGAGGCTTGGAGCCTGGCTGATCGATATAATTCTGGTGGGGATACTGTGGGATCTTTTGATGAACGTCGCCGGCCTTGCAGGCCCTTTTGCCATATTCGGCTTCCACGGCCCCTTCTTCCACCGCGGATTTGTGAACCTCGAATCCGGCGACGCCATAATTCTCTTCGTCTACTGGACTCTGATGGAGGGGTATCGGGGCCAGTCCCTGGGAAAGATGGCGCTGGGCCTGAAGGTGACTGACATGAGGGGCGAGAAGATCGACTTCCCCAAGGCCGCCATCGAGAGCTTCGGCAAGGCCTTCCTTCTGCCCCTGGACTGCATCATAGGCTGGATTGCGATGCCTGGGTCAGGCCAGCGGCTCTTCAACAGGCTCTCGGAGACGATCGTCGCCGTGGTCGACGAATCGGCGCCAGAGGGGGTCCGCTACGTGAAGGTGGAGCGGCGGGCCTGATATAACCAAACGTGAAAATATATAAATAATACATGAAGGTCTCATCGGATCGAGGAATTACATGAACTCGAAAGAGGTTGCTCTTTGCTGCGTGCTGATTGCGCTCGCCTGGATGGCCCATTTTCTCATGAGATTTACGGAATCGATCACGGGCGAGTTGCAGGTGGCGGTCTCGATATCCTTTTACTGCATGATAGTGCTTCTGATCCGGATGTCTCTATCGGAGGCTAGCGTCGCTGGACTTGCGACCGGATTGGTGCTCACGACGGCTACGGCCTCACCCTTCCCCCTGGCCAACATACCATCGCACTGGGGGGGTCTAGTCTCCTGCAAGCTTTTCGCCGATAGATTGAGGGGCGATGGTGGGGCGCTTCGGCCGTCGACGGTCTCAGTCGCGGTCCTGCTGGCAACGGTGTCGAGCTTTCTGGTCTTCGTTCTCGCGAGCTACTACGGCATCTTGACCTTTCCGGACCTGGCGAAGGGAAGCTCGGGCGTGATCGAGGCCGTCCGCAATGGGAGGCTGACCCTGGGGGCGTTTGCGACACCATCCCTCCTCAAGGTGGGCATACCGACGATGGTCGCAAACGCCATCCTCGCGCCGATACTGTACGCTATTGCCAGGCGCTGGACGTCGAGGTGGACGACGGCATAAGTTGAGCCGACGGCGAGAACTTGTTTTCAGGGTGGTGACCGACATCTCCGACGAGGAGATCTGCAA
>JBFESM010000258.1:0-2360 GCA_041548445.1 Methanothrix sp.
ACTGGAGTCTTGATAGGAACCACCACGACCAACGCCACCGGTTACTACAGCTTCACCGGCCTCATGCCCGGGAACTACTCGGTGGGATTCAAACTACCTCCAGGTTACGTCTTCAGCCCGCAAGACCAAGGCGGCGATGACAGTCTTGACAGCGACGCCGACAGGGCTACAGGCCTGACGATTCAGACCGAACTCGTTGAGGGCGAGAACGACCCCACGTGGGATGCGGGAATTTATCTCGGAGATGTCGGAATCGTGGTTGGTAAGGCGGCGAATCCAAGCTCAGGAGGGCCTTTGACTGCAATAACCTTCCTGATAAACGTTACAAACACCGGCGAAGTTTACCTCGATCCGGTTATTGTGACTGATGAGTTACCTTACGGTCTCGCGTACTTGGGAGACAACCAGACGACCAGGAACATCGATGGTAGGAACGTCACCTGGAACCTCGGCAGGATAAATGCCAGCGAATCCAGGTTCATCGAGGTATTGGTCCTCGTAACCGGGGACTATTTCGGCAATCTGCCCAACCGGGTCGATGTTGTTGCCATCTCGCCTCTAGGTGAAGACTTCGAAGATTCTGACTCCACGTATGTGCGTGCCCTAAAACCAGGAATCTCTGTGAAGAAGACCGCAGGTCGGACGGAGCTATTTGCCCCGTCCTCTGTGACCTTCACTATAAACGTCACAAACATCGGTGATAGCACGTTATATCCTGTACCTGTAGTCGATGTGCTGCCTGCTGGTATGACTTACGACCAGGCGAATCCGTTACCCGACGATGTAAACGTCACTGGTGACCAGACGACAATCACCTGGAACAATATAGGACCGCTGTCTACAGGCGAATCGAAGTTAATCACCGTCAAATGTCAGATACATGAAGATGCTACCGGAACCCTGAGGAACGTGGTCTTCGTCAAGGGAGATGAAGGTGTCGAGGACGAGGATACAGAAGATGTAAAAGTTAGGCGTCCCTCGAAAATAATATTCGGCCTCCAAGAGCCGAGACAATACGAGCAGTTCTGCGAAGATCAGAAGGTAAGTGGAACAGGCTACGTCGAGGTGGGATCCTCAGTGATCGACAGAAGCACATCGCTTGAGTACTACAACCTGATGACGGGGGATGGAGAATTCGAGATGGATTCGACACAGATCTTCTCTCAAGAGCCGAACAAGCTCATAAGGCCGACCCCCAACTGCTCTGACCCCAACGGCACTTCATTGAACAAGTTGAATTTCTTTGAAGAAACGAGGATCAAATACGAGGGTGTAACTCCTTTGCAGGGTGGGAAGTTCATAGCTAATGGCGAAATGGATGCAAGCGTCCAAGAAAGGTTCAGCGTCAGCCGTATGGAGAGGGATCAGACGGTCTTCTTCGGATCGACGAGGAACTCTACCATAGCTCATACCGTCGGCTTTGACACCATGGCGAGCTTCAACGGGACCTGGGGCACAGAATCCAGCATACATGAAATCTTCTACAAGGATATAAAGAGCCGAGAGGCCTTCTCAGGGGAGTTTGAGGTACAAAAGGAGATCAAGCTCCATGAAAAACCAAAACCAACGTTGGTTCCGATAGACGTGCCTGATGATTTCGATGGGCTTTGCGACCGTTTGGGTTCGCTGGAGCCGAACGAGTCCGAGGATAACTCCTCTAATAACGTCTCTTCTGAGGTGCCGATATTTGATGGTATCATCAATCAATCAGAAGCAAACGCGACCGAGATCGAGACGCTTGAGGAGAATTTCTCCAAAATTGAAAACTCGGAGGCGAATTCGACCGGTGACAAAGTGGTGATGGTTTTCAATGGTAGCGAAATGGATGATGTGATCGAACTTTATGGCAACCTGGTCGAATTCCACGCAGGAACAGCTATGGGTGCACCTGACTACTGGACAGTAGACGTTGTTTCTGTGATTTCCGGGCCCGAACTCTGCTGCAATAAGTTGGATGTAATCGCCGCCCAAGCGGTTCCGGGCCCGTGGGGATTTGTGGACTTCGACCTCTCTCCAGGAGACGAGGTTGAGGTTCGAGGGGCTTATTCTGAAGACGAGAGCGGATGTCGTGTGACTTTGAGAGGATCAGAGAGCTACTTCATCAGAGTTTTGGAGGCGACCTGAACCGGTCTTTACGATGCCGACGAAATGAGGAGCAAGTTTGGAGTGCCTTTAGTGCTTTTCCAAACGCTCCATTCCTCGGCTCTCTCGTTTCGCCTTCACAAATCAAGATTCTTTTTTCAAATATTCTCGACGCCACCGATCGCCCTCTTCATACCCCTGATCAGCTCTTCCAGCCCATCAAGGTCGCCCCGAGAGATTAGGTCGACGCAGGCAGACCCGACGATGGCGGCGTCGGC
>JBFESM010000259.1:0-2338 GCA_041548445.1 Methanothrix sp.
AAGACGTTGCGGCTTGTGAGCATATAGGATCTTCCCCCACATTACGGGCATCTCCATCTTTAGACCTCCTACAAAGGTGACCGACCCCGACTACCCTCTGATCCTCACCACCGGCCGGAGGCGAGCATTACAACTGCGGCTTCATAACCCGCCGCTCGCAACGCGAAGAAAAGTCAGCTAGATTCATTAAAGAAAAATCAAATTGCGTGCTGCTTTTTTTTTCTGGATATTAGAAATCTTCGAGTGTTCGTTGCCCTGATTCCCTCAATTCACACGATTGAAACTCTACTTTAGGTTTCCGAGGAATTATAGCCAATTTTTTTATCGAGTTAAACGAGCAGAAAAAACGGGCGAGGGTTCACTTCATCCCCGACCTGAAGGTCGGGGTATTCGTAACCCTCCGCGCTCCTGAAGTTGGGAACGTAATTCAATCTTCAATGGGAACGCCTAAAAGTTCCAAAGCATCTTTAGCCGCTATTCTTACCCTATAATCTTCATCATTCAAAGCAATCTCTTTTAGCGGTTCTATAGCTTTAGGATCTCCAAGCCTTCCCAGAGACTCAGCTGAATTTTCCCGGACGCCAAAATCAGTATCATTCAAAGCTTCAATAAGAGGATCGACTGCTTTAGGATCATCAGTAAAACCTAGGGCGGTCGCCGCCATATAACGATACCACACAATCCAATACTGGTTCCCCTCAAGCTGAAGTAGGTCTACAAGAGGATCAACCGCTCTTGATTTATTGATCTCCACAAGAGATGAAATAGCAGCAACCCTAACATTTTCGTCTTCGTCATTAAATGCTTCTACAAGAGGATCAAATGCGCTCTCATTACCGATGGAACCGAGAGAGTAAGCCGAAGCCTTTCGGACTGTGGGGGATTCATCACTCGACAACGCTTCAATGAGCGGTTCTACACCCCTAGGATCTCCGACTCTACCAAGAGAAACAGCAGCACTTTGTCTAACCTCTACAGTTCCACCATACAACAAATCCCAAATAAGGTCATCTACTTTATCCGCGGCCCCTGGCGCTACAAATGCCACTACCGCAAGAAGGCATAAAATCGATTTACATCTCATTTCTTTATATCCCCAATTATCTAGAACCAGCCTATTAAATATAAACTTTCATCTTTCAGATGAAGGAAATGATCTACTAGATGGCTTTCTTCTTTTTATATACAAAATTCTCATACCTCCCTGAACCTCATCTTCAGCTCGTAGACCCCCTCCTCCCTCCTCTTCTCGATGTCGAAGCCCATCTTCTCGAAGAGGCTCCGCATCGGCCGGTTGCTGGAGAGGACCTCGGCGGAAAAGCCGAGGAGCCCCTGCCTTTTGGCGAGGTAGGTGAGGTAGTGGAGAAGCTCGGTGCCTACGCCCTTTCCCTGGTAGTCGTCCCTCACCACCAATGCAACTTCAGCGGTGTGCATGTCGCGGTTGAGGCTGTACTGGCCGATGCCGACGACCGTCTCCTGCTCAGGCTCGGTTTCATCCTCGACGACTGCCAGGATCACCATGTCTCTCGTGTAGTCGACGGCGACGAGATCCTGCCTCATCTCGTGGGGGACGTTCTTTCTTGCCGAGATGAACCGGGTGTAGAGGCTCTCGTCGGAGAGGGAGTAGAAGAAGTCCTTGATCAGGGGCTCGTCGCTGATCTTGACCGGCCGCAGCAGGATCTCCTGGCCCGCGCCTGAGCGGGTCGTCCTGTGGATGGCAAGGCTCTCGGGGTACTCGCCGCCCTTTCCGGGGACGTAGGCCTGATCCCTGTAGATCAAATTCAGCCTCTTCGCCTCCTCGATCAGCCAGGGCCGGAAGTCCGGATGGGCGATGGCGATCAGGTCCATCGCCCTCTCCCGGATGTTCTTTCCCTGGAGGTAGGCGATCCCGCGCTCGGTGACCACGTACTGGACGTCCCCCCTCGTCAGGGTAACGCCGGAGCCGGGGTGGAGGGCGGGAACGATCCTCGATACTTTGCCGTCGCGGGGGCGCCATCTCGGTGGTGGGGGCAGCAGGCTCTTTCCCGAGACGGGGCCGAGGGTACTGAGGGCAAAAGTATGCAAATAAGTCGAGGTTCTAGCTGATGGGTGCCGGGGAGTTTTCGGGGCGGGAGTGGTAGGTCAGAGCCGTAACTTCGCAGAAAAATGGGAAGCTACTGCTCGGCACCGATCTTCTCCAACGCTTCTGCAGCCGCCTTCTGGACCTCTGAGTATTCATCCTTCGAAGCCAAGGAAGTAAGCGCCTCAATGGCCTTTGGATCGCCGATCTTGCCGAGCGCTTCAGCAGCCACATGTCGGACACGCCTATCTGAGTCGTTTAATGCCATAATCATGGGAT
>JBFESM010000260.1:0-2276 GCA_041548445.1 Methanothrix sp.
AGTACGGGTATGGGAGATATAGAGACGTCATAACCGGCCTACAGGTGGAGCGGCTCCTCAACGCCGCGGGCCCCACCGGCGGCGAGGTCGTCCGTCCCTCCAACAGCGAGGTGGCAAAGTCCGTCGCCTTCCTCCAGTGCGTGGGGTCCAGGGACGAGACCGTCGGAAACTGCTACTGCTCACGGGTCTGCTGCATGTACGCCCTCAAAAACGCCCAGCTGATCAAGGAGAAGTACCCGGACGCCGACGTCTCGATCCACTACATCGACCTTCGGGCCGGGGGCGAGGGTTACGAGGAGTTCTACATGCGGGCCCAGAGGCTCGGGATCAACTTCATCAGGGGCAGGGTCTCCGAGGTCGAGGAGGTGGACGGGAACCTTCGAGTCAACTACGAGGACACTCTTCTCGGCGGGTTTAGGTCGAAGCACTACGATCTCGTCGTCCTGTCGGCGGGGCTTGAGGCAAACCAGGACGCGGACGTCATCGGAAACCTCCTCGGCCTTTCAAAACGGCCAGACGGGTTCTTCGAGATCGCCCATCCCAAGATGAGGCCCGTTGAGGCGCACATCGACGGCGTCTTCATAGCGGGCTGCGCCTCGGGACCAAAGGAGATCCAGGTCTCAATCGCCCAGGGAGAGGCCGCGGCGGCCAAGTCGATGAGGCTTCTATTGAGAGGGGAGCTGACCCTCGATCCCGTCGTCGCCATGGTCGACGCCGAGAAGTGCATCGGCTGCAAGCTTTGCGTCGAGACCTGTCCCAGCAAGGCGATAACCGTCGATAAGACCGCCTTCATCGACGAGGCATCCTGCAAGGGGTGCGGGACCTGTGCCGCCGCCTGTCCCGTCGACGCCATCGAGATGACGCTCTTCTCCGACGAGCAGATCCTCTCCCAGGTGAGGGCGGCGACCGCCGTCAAGGGCCAGTACCCCTTCATCGTGGGGTTCCTCTGCAACTGGTGCAGCTACGCCGGAGCGGACCTTGCGGGAACCTCGCGGATCCAGTACCCGACGAACATGAGGGCTATCAGGGTGATGTGCGCTGGCAGGGTCGACCCGGCCTTCGTCATCGAGGCCCTGAAGGGCGGGGCCGACGGGGTTCTGATATCCGGGTGCCGTCTCGGTGAGTGCCACTACCACAAGGGGAACTATCAGGCCTACCAGCGGGTCCAGGTTCTGAGGGGCATCCTGGAGAAGGTGGGGATAAACCCCGGAAGGGTCAAGATCGTCTGGTGCGCGGCGAGCGAAGGCGAGATCCTGGCGAAAGAGGTCAGAACGTTCGTCCGGGAGCTGAAGGAGATGGGGCCGGTGGGAACGGAGCTACGCGCTCTTGGGGCGCCAACGCCGTCAGGGGGCGATAGCTGATGGCGATGGAGATCGAAAAGGAGATGGAGGTCGAGGGATCCATCATCAAGTCGATCCAGAGGTCGGAGGACTCGGTGAAGGTCCTGGACTACGACTACAAGAAGTGCAACGGATGCGGGATCTGCGTCGACCTCTGCCCGACGAAGGCCCTCTCCCTTGGCCCCGTCATCGAGATCGCCACGGGCCTGGACGCGCCGCCGGTTCTGATCGACCTTGATCTCTGCGTCTTCTGCGGCATGTGCGCCGCCTTCTGCCCCGTCGACGCCTACAAGATGACCTCTAACGACAAAGATTACAGAGAGATGGAGGAGTACCCTCACCTCGTCTCCAAAGCGGAGCCGAACGAGAAATGCCTTCCTTGCGCCCTCTGCGAGCCGGTCTGTCCTACGGAGGCGATAACCGTCGTCTTCTATCCGACTCGTGACGTCTTCGGGCCCCTCCGCGAAGAAGAGAAGGGAGAGGGGAAGGGGAAGATCGAGGTCGATCCCGAGAAGTGCAACCTCTGCGGCAAGTGCGCCCGGTTCTGCGAGGCCTTCCTCCTCCAGGAGAGGGTGCCCACCCCGACGAACCTCGTCCCCTTCGAGCAGCTCCTCGTCGACGAGGACCTCTGTGACCACTGCGGACTCTGTGTCGGCATCTGTCCCGAGGAGGCGATCAAGGTTGAGGGGACGCCCCTGGAGCTGGAGGAGGAGTTTGAGTTTCTCGGCGAGATCGAGGTCGACCAGGACAAATGCATCGGGTGCGGCAGGTGCCTGTTGGTCTGCCCCTATGAGGCGATGGATATCACAAAGCCCTTCGAGGGGGAGATAAGGCTCGTCGAACGGCAGCTTCCTCTCTGCGACCCGATGGGGTGTCACGCCTGCTTCAACGTCTGTCCTGCCGAATGCTGGTACGTTGGCGAGGACGGCAAAATCA
>JBFESM010000261.1:0-2270 GCA_041548445.1 Methanothrix sp.
CGTTTTGTTTATCTGAATATGGCTCTTCTTCTGTAGCTAAAGCTACATAAGTCATACCAAGTGCATATACGTCCACTGGTTTCATTGGAAATTTACCTATCTCATATCCTTCCATCAAACGACCTCCAGCCGCCCCTCTCTCCGAAGCTCATCGGTAATCTGGCAGACGAGCTCGTAGTCGAGCATAAGATCCTCGCTAACCTCTGACGGATAAGCCTCTCCCCTGGACTGCAAGTATCCTGCAACCTCTTTCTTTGCGGTCTCGCGATCCACATCTCGATATCTGATCAACTTCATCGGCATCACCTGAGAAACTGACACAACAGAGGCGGAGAAAAGCACCGCCGCAACCCACCCCGGAGGTTTAGACGCCTCATTATAAGCCACCTCTCCTTCGGAGCCAGAACCTTTTATAACCCATGGCCCCCTGGCGGGTCTCATGGAGAGAAGCTCGAAGGCCGTCCCCGTGGGGAGGGGAGACGGCAGGGCCGAGGGCAGGCGACTCCGCCAGACCCGCCCTCTGCTGATCGCCGTTTTGATCTTGTCATCGCTCTTTATGATGGGGTCGTCCATGGGGGCCACTCTGACCGTCGGACCCGGTGAGAGGATCCAGGCCGCCATCGATGAAGCGAAAGAGGGAGACGTGGTGGCTGTGGGGGCGGGAGTATACAGAGAGAACCTGAACCTCGTCGAGGGGATAGTCCTCCAGGGGACCGGAAGGCCCCTGATCGATGCTGGCGGCTCCGGGAGCGCTGTAACCCTCCGGTCGGAGGGGATCGCCATAATGGGCTTCGAGGTTTCGGGCTCCGGTCCCGGCGAGAGGGACGCAGGGATCAGGGTCCTGGTCGCAAACTGCACTGTCATGGATAACCTCATCGTCGAAAACAGCATCGGCATCCTCCTCCAGGACGTTCAGGGCGTCGTTATCAGCAGAAACGAGGTCGAGAGAAACGAGATCGGGATATTTCTTGAGACCTCCTACGGAAACGAGATCTGCTCCAACCGGATCGCCGAGAACGGCGAGGGGATCCACATGGCCAGAAACAACGTCTCCGAGAGCATAACAGAATCTGACGCCGGAGGCGTCTCGATAAAGTACCAGCCCAAGACCGAGGCCTCGACCCTTATGGTCAGCGAGATAGGCTTTGCAGGAGCTTACCAGGATAACGTAGTCTATGGAAACGAGCTTTTGGAGAACGGCCAGAACGCGTACGATGACGGCGACAACCTCTGGTACGACGGGATGACGGGAAACCACTACGACGACTTCGACGCGATAGAGGAGGGGTGCAGGGATAGAAACAGGGACGGCGTCTGTGACTCACCCCGCGAGATCCCCGGCGGGTCCAGCGTCGACGAGTATCCGGTCGCCTCGGAGGACGCTCTCCGACGGTACAGAAGCGTCTCCGGCGATTTTGAGCTGATCCTTTATCAATCGACTTTCTCTCCCGGCGAAGAGATCCCTCTCGGCTTCAAGGCCTTCGAGAACTTCACGGGAAGGGTGGATCTCGTCGCCTCGGAATCGAGAACGATCTTATCCAGCCAGCCCCTCTCCGGCTCCAGTGGCACCGTCACATTCACCGCGCCCTCGCAAGAGGGATATTATGCTTTTCGGATGCACGACGTCTCGGGAGATGAGGGTGATGGGGGAGATGAGATCGTATCCCTATCCTTTGCTGTGGCGACTCCTGTCCTCACAGTCGACGTCGCATCCGCCAGCTCCTGCGACAGGGTCAATGTGAGCTACACCGGTGCTCCGGGCTTTGAAGGGGACTGGGTCGGGCTCTACAAAGTTGGGTCCGGGGACGAGAGCCCCATCTCCCGAAGGTACCTGGACGGGACGAGCAATGGGACGCTGACTTTCGTTATGCCCTCGTCGGCGGGAAGCTACGAGTTTCGGATCTTCGGAGACGACGGCGCCGACAGGCTCGCCTCAAGCGGTCCCGTCGAGGTGAAGGCCTCCTCCGGCGTGAGGATAACGGCGTCCCCCGCAAACGCGAGGCCCGGCGAGGCGATAACCGTCTCCTTCTGGGGTGCAAAGCCCGCTTCCGCCATAGGGATGTACGAGATGACACGGCCCGACAAGTACATGCTCGCCATGCAGTGGACCAACGGAAGGTCCTGCGGCACCATGACCTTCAGGGCGCCCTCAACGCCTGGCAGGTACGACTTCAGGTTCTTCGAGGACAACGTCCACAGGAAACTGATGGGTGCGAGCAACGTCGTGATCGTCGGCTGAGAATGGAAAAGGCTGAAGGGATGAAGAGGAC
>JBFESM010000262.1:0-2256 GCA_041548445.1 Methanothrix sp.
CCGGCGGCGTTTCGTCTGCCCCTACCAGACCACATCACCTGACCGCCATCAAGGCGGGCCTTGAGAAGACGAGCATCTCCATCGGATTCCGTTTGAGGGTGGGGTCCCCGTAGATGCAGAGCTGGGCTGCGGTCGTCTTCTCTCCATCGCCCGCCCTCAAGACCGATTCCCGAATCAGCTCGAAGAGGGCGTCCCCGATCCGGTAGGTTCCTTGCGATCCGGTTCCGGCTATGTAATCCGGGAAGGTGGCGGCGAGGTAGCTGGGGGTGCCCTGCTCCGTGTTCCTCGCCACGAAGGCTGCAGCTCCCGCCCGCAAAAACTCCGTTGCGAAGCTCGGCCTGTCCTCGTACAAAAGGCCGGTGTTGCAGGAGACGTAGCCGGTTATGACCGGGTGTTTTGTCTCTAGATCGACGTCCTCGACGTTCTCGACCCTGAATATCGGCACCCGATCGTTGGTGGAGAAGGACTCGGGACTTCCATGGCCCATGAAGACTATGTAGTCGCTTTCCGATATCTGGTCGAACATCTCTTCTCGCATGTCGCAATCGTCGCAGACCCCGTAGGGCGGCGTCGCCCGGCAGAGGCCGCAGGAGGCGTCGTTCGGATCGCAGGCGTCGCCGAGGCCGATCGGCGGAGAGAGCCAGCACTGGGTGCTGAACCTGACCTCGGGGCTCAATCCATACCCGCCGGATTCGTGAAGGTCGATGGCGGTCTCCAGGGCTGCGACGATCCCGGAAGATTCCGTCGAGAGGTCAGCAAGCCTGCTGACGACGAACCCCTCGTCGACGATCCCGTCATCGTCGAAGTCGACGTACCAGGCATCGGTCGGCAGGTACCAGAGTCGACCGTTGATGGTGACGACAGCAGGCCTCGGGACGACCGCCTCTCCGCCCAGGAGGATTATGTAGGCAGGTCCGGTCTCCTCCGCGATCGCCTCCAGGGCGTCCCTGATCTCGTGCCAGTCGGTCGGATCGGCTGCCCGGACGCCGTAATCCCTCGAGCACTGCGAAGAGTCGAGGACGATGTAGCTTGCGACGAGCCCGTCAGTCCGGCTGACCGCCTCGGTGTACCTGTCCACGACGTCTTCGAGGGCTGCGGTCTCCCTCAACAGGGAGGTCGTGACCAGAAGGACGTCGCGGGGTCGAGGCCCCATATCGATATCGACCTCCCTTGAGCTTTCGCTGGTGACGGTGATCTCACGGACGATCCCGCCAGCGCCGCCGACCCTTCTCGTGTAGGGGGCGCGGACGCTGACGAGATCCGGGCTGCTCGACTCCATGACGTAGTTCTTGTGGGTGGCGATGTACGAATAGCTCCCCTCAGGGAGCTCCACCCGGTAACTACCGGAGGTGCTGGTGGTGTCAGACCAGGTGCGCCCGTCGTCATCCTTGATGAAGGTCACGGCCGCGCCCCGGATGGGGTCACCGGTCTCTTCGTCGAGAACCGACCCTGTGAAGTGGCATGGATAGATGACGGCTCGCACGTCAGCGGTCCTCGACGGCGCCGCGATGGCCAGCTCCGAGGTTGTCTTATCGATCTTCGCAGGCGCTCCGGCGGCCGTCGCCGTCGTCAGCGATAAAAGGATAGTTACGAGAACAAGAAGATGAGCCAAACTCTGTTTCATCTGCGTCAAACCCCCTGAGAGATGAGGGCCCTGCATTTATGGTGGACCCCGCGTCTCATCTGTTTGAACAATCTTTCAGCAACAAGATATTAACAGTTTTCGTGATGATGGAGGCGGTCTCAGGATATCGGTTTTTAGTCATGCCCCTAGTTCCATGAGAATTTCCTCGATGGATTTCTTATCAAGCAGCTTCTGCATCCCTTGCTCTTCGAAGCAGTATCGCCCGCAAGATCAATGATATGAAGAAGATGAACAACAATCCCTGAAGCGTTTCAATCTTATGCACTCTCAGGGGCATAACCTCAAGCTCGTTTTTCAGGTCATCGAACCTCTTCTCGACTTCATCCCTTTCACGATAGAGTGAAAGCACTTCATCCCATATTCGTTAGCAAGAAAAATCGATCGGAGAGATGGTTATTGTACAGGCCGGTGTTTTGGACCAACGCGATCGCCAGGGCCAGCACGGTTGTGGCCTGCTCTTCAATGTTTAAAGATTCCGAGAGGAGGACGCTTCTAAAAATGGGGGCCTCTGAGCCCTTCTCATTCAGGGGGAAGTTCCCGGGGCTGATGACAAACCAGACGCCGCCCACGCCCTGGCCTTTGACGTCGCCGGGCGCCTCATCCTCGAAGTA
>JBFESM010000263.1:0-2254 GCA_041548445.1 Methanothrix sp.
AAAGGTGGGAGAAAAGGGCGTAAAGACCGCCTACAAGCCCCAGTACGTCGACCGGATACCAAAGAGCTACTCTGGGACGGTGGCAGGGCTTCTCGAAAAGACCGACGAGCGCGGCGCCCTCTCGGGCCTTGCAGATAGGCTAAACCTTTTGCCGTTGATGGACCGGGAGATATCAAGCCTCAGCGGCGGAGAGCTTCAGAGGGTGGCGATAGTCGCCTGCGCCGCAAGAGATGCCGACGTCTACTTCTTCGACGAGATCAGCCCGTACCTGGACATCTACCAGAGGATCAACGCCGCCCAGGCGATCAGGGATCTGGCCGAGACGAAGTCGGTGATGGTGGTGGAGCACGACCTCGCCCTCCTCGACCTCCTGGCCGAGAACGTCCACCTCGTCTACGGAACTCCGGGAGCTTACGGAGTCATAACCCGGCCGAAGGGGGTCAGGGTCGGGATCAACCAGTACATAAAAGGCTACTTCTCAGAGGAGAACATCAGAGTCAGGTCGGAGTCGATAGTCTTCGAGGTCCACGCCCCGAGGGCCGAAAAGGACGTACCTCTCCTGGTGGAGTACGAGACCTTCACGAAAAAGTACTCCCAGTTCATCCTGGAGGCGGAACGGGGCGAGATTCGGAGGGGAGAGGTCGTGGGGATATTGGGGCCGAACGGGATCGGCAAGAGCACGTACATCAAGATGCTGGCGGGGGTCGAGGAGCCGACCACCGGTAACGTCGACCTGAAACTGAAAGTATCCTACAAGCCCCAGTACCTGAAGGCCGAGACCGACCTATCGGTCCGGGTTTTCCTGCGAAAGATCACGCCGGAGTTCGACTCCAGCTACTACCAGTCGGAGTTCGTAAAGCCGATGGGCATCGAGAAGCTTTTGGACCAGACGATGGACGAGCTGTCGGGTGGCGAGCTTCAGAGGGTGGCCATCGTCGGCTGTCTCAGCCGTGATGCCGACCTCTACCTTCTGGACGAGCCGTCGGCTCACCTGGACGTCGAGCAGAGGATGATGGCCGCAAAGGTGATGAGGAGGTTTGCCGAGAGCACCGAGCGGTCGGTTCTGGTGGTGGATCACGACATATATCTGATCGACCTCCTCAGTGAGAAGCTGATGGTCTTCGAGGGGGAGCAGGGGAAAAGGGGCGTCGCCCATCCGCCCGTCAAGATGAGGGAGGGGATGAACCGCTTCTTGAAGAACATCGGGATCACCTTCAGAAGGGATGAGGACACCCGCCGGCCTCGGGTGAACAAGCCGGGGTCGAGGCTCGACCGGTCCCAGAGGGAGTCGGGCGAGTACTACTATTACGCCGACGATGCTTCCTGAAGCCGGACGGACGGGGCCAAGGCCGAAGGCCGGATGTCGGGTCTTACTGGCCCCGAATTTTTGATCTAAATTTTCGTTCTAAATTTTCGATCGCCTCTCGAATCCGGCCCCCTGCTGATTTGGTCATCTCTTCTCAGTCGCCTCTTTTCATTCTGCTTTTTCAGCCACCATCCGGCATCTGAGATTCGCTTTCAACGGTTGAACGAAGCCGGTTTATCTCCCTTCTGAAAAGAGATCTCGCCCGGATTTTCAGGATAAACCGTCATCTACATATCTTGCGGATTTCAAAGCCCCAAATGTCAGGAGATTTGAAAATGGAAAAGGCAAAAGTGGACGATACCGTGAAAGTCCATTACACCGGCAAGTTTGAAGACGGGACGGTCTTCGACAGCTCGATTGAAAGAGATCCTCTGGAGTTCACCCTCGGAAAGAAGATGGTGATCCCGGGGTTTGAAGCGGCGGCGACGGGGATGAGCCCCGGCGAGACGAAGACCATCAAGATCCCCGCCGAGGAGGCTTACGGTCCCCGCCACGAAGAGATGGTGATGGAGGTTGCCCGGGCCAGCATGCCGCCGGAAATCCAGCCGGAGGTGGGCCAGATCCTCCAGATAGGCCAGTCTCAAGATCAGATGCTCCAGGTCGTGGTGGCGGAGGTGACGGAGGAGTCCGTGATTCTCGACGCAAACCACCCCCTGGCCGGAAGGGATCTCGTCTTCGAGATTGAGCTGGTGGAGATCGTCGAGGCCGGCTCCGAATCGGCGTAAGGCGAGATCAGCAGCCGTTGCATCTCTCACACCACACCTCACACACAATTCGAGGTTCTCAGGTTTTCGCGATCGCGGTCGTTTGAAATCACGAAGGATATGGATACGGAGCGACGTACATGAAGCAGGCAAAAGAGGGCGATTCGGTGAGCCTCCACTACAA
>JBFESM010000264.1:0-2235 GCA_041548445.1 Methanothrix sp.
ATACCCCTGGACGGGAAGGAGGAGTTTGAGGACGTATCACAGCAGTTCAGGTGAAGATGCCTCAATCTATGAAGTCTCTATAGCCTGAGCGGTTAAACCATTTATGAATCGCAAAAAATGCACCAGATTGGAAGAGATCCCCAACGTTGGCCCCTCGATAGCGGAGAATCTGCGCCTGGTCGGAGTCTCTCTTCCCCGGCATCTGATAGGGCGAGACCCCTACCAGATGTACGAGGAGCTATGTCGCAAAACAGGGGAGCGACACGATCCCTGTGTCATCGACGTCTTCATCTCCGCCGTCAGATTCATGGAAGGCGAGCCAAAACGGCCCTGGTGGGCTTATACTTCGGAGCGGAAGCAGAGGCTAGCCGGCGGGGATCCATCCGACTCGACGAAGCGCTCCAGCGGACGGACAGACGAAGGAAGCAGCTGAGCCTGACTGCTGGGAATGATACGGGAGGCTGTTGGAGCGGATGGCTCTTAAAGAGGTCAGAAAAGAAGGCGCCCCCTTGCACGCCTCCGATTCCCGCGGAGATTTCAGCGAGGAGTTCATAGCCGACGTGCTGGAGGCGAAGAGAGAGGCGGAGCTGGGCCTGGGAAAGCGTTTTGACGAGGTCGACGACCTGATAGCAGATCTCCTCGAAAACTGAGACGTTTCCTCGCGATTTTATGACCTACACATACGAAACCGAGCCCAAGTTCAGATCTAATTTTAAACGCCTTACAAAGAAGAATAGGGCTATGGATTAAAGAATTGCCGTCAAGATCAGAGACATATGTGAGCATCCAGAACACGGCGAGCCCCTTTCAGGAGACCTGTCGGGCATGTGGAGCGTCCATGTAGCAAAACATTATGTCAAAATTTATGAAACGGTCCATAATAAAAACCATATAATTATCTCAAACATAGACCATCACGACTATGCATATGGTAAGAAGTTGTAAGGCCCCATCTTTGGCGCCACCCATTTTTATAAATATCTTCGCTCAACAGGTGCCATGTTCGACGAGACGGCAAGCAGTAAGCAAGCCATTGATCCTAAATCAATCAAAAACTCAGCCTCTTCCGACACCGTCTTATCGCCCGACGACGACAGGGCGTCGATGAACCCCGATAAGATCGAGGAGATCGTTGCCTTCCACAGGATCCAGAAAGAGAAGATAGACGCCCGCCTCGCCGACTTCAGGCGGATCTGGTCCGAAGGATCGGACCGCGAACTATTCGCAGAGCTTGCCTTCTGCATCCTCACCCCCCAGTCCCGGGCGAGGACCTGCTGGCCCGCCGTCGAGAGGCTCCGGTGTGGAGATCTCCTCTTCGTCGGCAACGCCGAGGAGATCCTCGAGGAGCTATCGAACGTCCGCTTCAGGGAGAGGAAGGCGAGCTACATCGTCTCGGCCCGAAAGCAGTTCACGAGGGACGGCCGGCTGGCGGTCCGGCCCGTCCTGGAGGGGTTCTCCGACCCCTTTGCGGCCCGGGAGTGGCTCGTCGGGAACGTCATGGGCCTCGGGTACAAGGAGGCGGGCCACTTCCTGCGAAACATCGGCCTCGGCGAGGATCTCGCCATCCTCGACCGTCACATCCTCAAGAACCTCGTCCTTTTGGACGTCATCGATGAGATCCCAAAATCCCTCACCAAAAAGAGGTACCTGGAGATCGAACAGAGGATGATCGCCTTCTCGAAAAAGACGGAAATTCCCATGGGCCACCTGGACATGGTCCTCTGGTCCAAGGAGACGGGCGAGATCTTCAAATGAAACGTTCATGGCCCACAGGGCCACCCATGCTAAGGAAAATGGGCGGTTGTGTAGACCTATTTTCATACCAAGTCACCGAGTTTCGCGTTACCTCTGCCCCTTTCCGTCTCCATCCCAGCGGACTTGAGAGACCGCTTTGATATCCGCCCTCCGAAAGGTCTTTTGCCGTCTTTTCGGGGCTGGTCCTGGCTGTTGTAGTAAACCTCCCAGAGATTGGAGACGTCAGCATCGTCCTCGTCGGATCCAACATCCATGAGGCGGCTGAGCTCTTCCAGGGATCCTGCGACTCCGTCGCCCCTCGCCCTGAGAAAAACGCCCTCGGCGCAGAGAGTGGCCCAGGACCGACTCTCGTCACCCAGGACGATTATAGTTCCCGGAAACCTCTTCGCAAAAAAGTCGGTGACCTCAAACCCGATATCGTGGTCGGGGCTCATCCGGCCGCAGAGAACTTTTCTTCCTCGGGGCGCGAGCCTCACAAAG
>JBFESM010000265.1:0-2234 GCA_041548445.1 Methanothrix sp.
ATTGTGCGGCACGGTGACCTTGGCATTGGTTGTCAGTAACCGGCCCCAGAATCCGCCATCGACCTTCACGTTTCCGGCGGGTGCAGGCTGGAGTGGATAGTCGGCAGCGACAGCCGGTGCGGAGAGGGCGGCAAGGGCCGCCACAGGGTAACCCGGAAGGCAGATCACCGGCTTTTCATCGATCATTCCGAGGGCCGTGGGCTTTCCTGGTGTGATCCTCACGCCGTGGACGAGAAGCTCTCCCATCTCAGTCAGGATCGGGGGGGCGTAGTCCTCCTCTCCCACGGAGGTGCCGCCGGAGATCAGGATCAGGTCGGCGTCCAGGTTCTCGGCTATCGCCTCCTTGATGAGGTCGGGGTCGTCCTCCACGATTGAAGTCTTTCGAGGCGATCCGCCCCAGATCTCGGCGTACATCTCGCACACGAGGCCGTTCGCCTCCCGGGCCTGGCCGGGCAACAGCCTCTGGTCTGAGAAGAGGGGGATGAGCTCGCCTCCCGTGGGGACGATCGCGACCTTCGGCCTCTCGTATACCTGGGCGTTGGTGAGGCCGAGGGATGCGAGAAGGGCGATGTCGGGGGGCCTGAGCCGGTGACCTTCTCTTAAAATGGTCTCGCCGAGGGCGACGTCCTCGCCGACCCGTGCCAGGTTTCTATAGGGGTGAACCTCGGCCGTCGCCTCCACCTCTCGCCCTCGGAGGAGGGCGTCCTCCTTCATCAAAACGGCGTCCGCCCTCGGAGGCGCCGGCATCCCCGTCCTCACGGGAACGCACCTGCCGTCTCCTGCGGCTTCGTCGGCGATTTTGAGGTAGACGGGGGCGAGGGGGCTTGCGCCTCTCGTGTCCGTCGCCCTGACGGCGTAGCCGTCCATGGCGGCCCTGTTGAAGCCGGGAAGGTTCACAGGAGAGCTCACATCCTCCGAGAGGACTCTGCCAAGGGCCCCGGCCAGATGGACTGCTTCGGACCCGTTCACGGGCCCGCACCTTTCCAGAAGGGCTCTCAAGGATTCTGTGGCGCTGGCAAGCTCTTTGAACATGGCTTGGGCTTATTCGCGCTCCCCTTTGTGTAATTTTCCGTCAGAGGTATCGCAATTGTTTTTGCCTTCTGCCTTTCCCGTGAAAACAGATATATACGGTACCACCTGCAATCTCCCGCAACAAGCTCATTCAGAACATTTCAGAACGAAAGGTTAGTTCCTCGATGGAAGGTGGGTATCCAATGACTGCAGTTGTTTGGCTGGAAGAAGTCGGAAAAGACGACGTCTCCGTCGTCGGCGGGAAGGGTGCAAGCTTAGGCGAGATGATAAACGTGGGCGCTCCCGTGCCAGGGGGCTTTGCGGTCACCGCGCAAGCTTACAGAGATTTCATCAACCGATCCGGAATCGCGGACGATATCTTCGAGGCGCTGAAGGTGGACGTGAACGACCCCGCAGCCCTGAACGACGCTGCGGAGAGGGCGAAGAAGCTGGTCCTCGAGGGCAAGGTCCCCAAAGACATCGAGAAGGATATCAGGAACCGGTACCTGGAGATGTGTAAACGCGAGGGAAAGGAGGTCTTCGTGGCCGTGAGGTCGAGCGCAACGGCCGAAGACCTTCCCGACGCGAGCTTCGCGGGCCAGCAGGAGACCTTCCTGAACATGAAAGGGGAAGACCAGGTCTTCGAAGCGGTCCGGAAGTGCTGGGCCTCCCTCTACGGGGCTAGAGCCATCTTCTACAGGGTGGAGCAGGGGTTTGAGCACGAGAAGGTGAACATCTCCGTCACGGTCCAGAAGATGGTAAACTCTGAGAAGTCCGGTGTCATGTTCAGCTCTCATCCCAGCACCGGCGAGCCTCAAGTGATCATCGAGGCGGCCTGGGGCCTGGGCGAGTCCGTGGTCAGTGGGAGCGTCTCTCCTGACAACTACGTCATCGACAGGGAGAAGAGGGAGATCCTCACCAAGTTCATAGCCGCAAAGGAGATCATGATCGTCCGGGACGAGAAGACTGGCGAGACCGTCACCAAGAAGGTCCCCGCCGATAAAAGGGAGAAACTCGTCCTCTCCGACGAGGAGATCCTCAAGCTCTCCGATCAGGCCGAGGTTCTGGAGAAACATTATGGCATCCCCCAGGACATCGAGTGGGCCTTCGAGAACGGCGAGATGTTCATCCTCCAGTCAAGGCCGATCACCACCATCGGGAACGGGGCCGAAGCCGCCGAGTCTGAGCAGGGCGGCAAAATCATCCTCACAGGCCTCGGAGCA
>JBFESM010000266.1:0-2223 GCA_041548445.1 Methanothrix sp.
CAACATCGCAAATGCTACAGGGTTTGGACCTTGCGGCCCGATAGATCCTGCGGCAAAAATCCAAATCGTCGATACCTATTCAGAGTTGCTCTTCGAGGTGAAGAAGACCGCCCTCCAGAAGACGGTCAAGCGCGGAGAGACGATCGATTACATAATCCAGATCAGATCCAACTTCGATGAACTGCACAACGTCGTCATCAGGGACGTCTTCAACAAGCAGGTGGAGTTCATCTCCGCATCGCCGATGCCAGACGCCGATGGGATATGGAGGTTCGCCAAGATCAACCTCGCCAATATTCCCGAAGACGATTATGGATGGAAGACCATAATAACGCTGAAGGTCAGGGTACCCGAGGCCCAGGACTTTGAGTTCGGCATGGACCAGGGCGTGGCTGGCGAGGGCTTCGTCAACGTGGCCAACGACTACAGCACATCACTTCAATCTTACGTGATAACCAACTGCATCTACGTCACCACCGAGGAGACAGGCAGCACCGTCTACTCGGACTGCGAGAGCGTCGCCGTCTCCTACGACCCTGGCACGGAGCTATCCACCCGGGAGCACGGGTCCGGACTATACGAGAGCGAGGAGCTGGTCCGGATGAGGACCGAGAACAAGTCTATCTCGATGGACAAGGACATGGCCGCCACCTACAGCTCGACGAATCTCGGCCTCTACAACAACAGGACCGTAACTTACTCGTCGAGATGGACTGAAGAGGCGAAAGCCAAGAACCGGGTGACGGGCGCATCCATGAGCGAGCAATATCGGTACGCTACAACCATCGACCGCGAGTCCAGCTTCTTCCTCGACGAGAACGAGTCGGCGATGAACATTGAAAGCGAGTTCGACGGGATGGGCCACATCGGTTTCCTCAAGATGCCCTCCAGCACCTCCACGGCCCACGATACGCCAACGATCGAGATGCGGGAGGACTACGTCGGAAGCTTCAAGATTCTGGAGCGGGTCGACGAGTACGGGTCGGGCGTATCCTACGAGAAGGCCGCGACCGGCTCGGGCTTCGCCGTCGGCGACAGGCGCGTCAAAGACAGCCAGAGGTCCTATGAGTCTGGTACCGGCGCCTACGACTCTGAGGAGATCATAGAGACGAGCACCAGCTACATCGCAAAAGACATAAGCCTCGTCAGCGGGCCTATGAACCAGAGCCTAACCGATGACGTATCTATCGCCGCGTCTCAGAAGTGGAAGGAGGGCATGTACTCCACGACCCCCGGCACAAGCTACATCGGCGAGGAGTACACGAGCCTCGATTATCTCGATAAGGAGACCATCGCAAAAGGCATCAACGAGATGAATACCGAAGCCAGTTTCGAAGGACGGGCTAGGTTCAGGGCGCTCCTCGAGCCGAACAAGGGCGAGCCAGATGTCGACTTCGACGAGCAGTACGAGGGCGACTACTCGATAGAGAGGCATGTCCTCTTCACCGGAGTTCCCAAGTACGATAGTCCTCACCTTAACGTGACCAAGACCCTGGACAGCCTGGTCGAGGTGGACGATCCCTGCGAAGAAAACGAAAGTGAGTGCACCGATACTAGAACGGAGGCGACCTATACCATCACCATCGAGAACGACGGGAACGTGGCTCTTCAACCGGTATACGTCACCGACTACTTCCCGCCTGGGGCCGTCTTCCTCCAGCCCTCATCCCTGAGGCCTGATGTTCTGACCGAAACCTATGCCAACTGGACCTTGACGCACATGAACATAGGCGACGTGGTGACCATCACCCTCAGCCTGGACGTTACCAGCTACCACCCTGACGAGCTGGTGAATAGGGTCGATGTCTGCGGAGTCTACGATAACGAAACCGTCTGCGCTCGAAACTTCAGCGCTGTGGAGATTGACTGGCTGACATGTTGTCCGAGCAGTCCCGTATCGGTCAAGAAGAGCGCAGAGCTAGACCAGGAGAACCAGAGCGTCGTATGGTACAGTATCGAGATCAAGAACAACGACGACGTCACCAGGGTGGCGAAGGTGACCGATTGGTTGCCTGCTGGGATGGAACTCATCGACTCGTCGATACCTTTCGCCTCTTATGAGGACGGAGTCGTCGTCTGGAACCTCTTTGAGATCGGCCCGTTTGAGACGGTGACGATCGAGTTTTCCGCCCTCGCTCCCGGAGCCGGAAGATTCACCAACACCGTCGAGGTCGATCCGAGGTCCGTAGACGGGCCCGTCGTCCAGCCCGTTACCGCCACCTG
>JBFESM010000267.1:0-2220 GCA_041548445.1 Methanothrix sp.
GGTATGCGGTGCCATCCAAGAATGATCGGGCGACAGGATACCATTCATCGTGCAACATACGATCGTCATAAAATCCCATTGCGGTGGGATAACCATATGGACCATCGTAGGTGATAAGGCCAACGTCGGCTGAAAGCCAGTCGGGGTTCGACCAATCCGGCCCTTCTTGCGGCGGTACGGTCGATCCTGTTCCCGGCGGTACGTATGGTGGCGGTGATACGGTTGGTCCTGTTCCCGGCGGTACATATGGTGGCGGTGATACGGTTGATTCCGTTCCCGGTGGCTCGTATGGCGGCAGCGATGCGATCGCTACAGCTGCCAAAAACAGGCAACCTAAAACTAACAAGAGTCTTCTCATTTCACTAACCCCGCTCTTTTGTTTTATTCCTCAAGATTTATAACGATTACGTCTTCCGCACTCGCTACGATTACAAAAAAGATAGCATCTAGCAGATTAAGCAGGCATAATACAGATAACCGTTATCGTATTTCAAAATCCGCCGTTTCGAAAATCAATCTGCGGACTTCTCGTCATCCTCGCCCGTCTTCATCTTCTTCTCAACGTTGTCCTGGTAGACCACTCACCTCTCTTCTTTTGGCCGGTCACGCGCCCTGCGTTGGATACGGTCAGCCCCAACCGGGTACGACCTTCGTAAAACCCCAGTGACCGAAAACTTTTAAGACACTGCCCTCAGCTCAAAATAGTGGGGCCTGATTTTGTATTTCAGATCGTGGCGACATCAGGGCGACATCAAGGCGACTTCAGCGCGGCATCGAGAAGGGAACGAGAAGGGGATTTAGAAGATCATGAAGATAGAAGTGCTGGGCACTGAATCCCTCGGCGTCAGGGGGCTCTCCTGCATGGTGGAGGCAGAAGGGCGGACGATCGTTATAGACCCGGGAGTCGCCCTCGGATATTTGAGGCACGGCAAGCTCCCCCACCCGCACCAGGTGGCGGTGGGGGCCGAGGTTCGAGAGAAGATCGTCGAGGCACTGGGGAGGGCCACGGACGTGGTGATCAGCCACTACCACGGCGATCACATCCCCCTGGCGGACGCAAACCCCTACCAGCTATCCCTCAGCCGGGTCCCTCCCCTCGACGGGGTCCGGCTCTGGTGCAAGGGTCCCCATGACCTCTCGGATCTTTCGGTCCAGCGGTGGATCGACCTCTCCCGGTTCGCCGGCCGCATCCTGCCCGACTCCGAGGAGAGGGGCAATGATACGATCAGCTTCTCCCAGCCGGTTTCCCACGGTCCCAGGGGTTCGAGGCTCGGCACGGTGATGATGACCCGGATCCAGGTGGGTGAAGAGATCTTCGTCCACGCCTCCGACATCCAGCTCCTCGACGAGGTGGCGATATCGATCATCCTCGATTGGCAGCCCACCATCGTCCTCGCCTCAGGGCCGCCCCTCTACCTCTCTCGCCTCAGCCCCGAGCTCCGGGAGGTCGCATGGGAGAACGGGAAAGCCCTCGCCGAAAAGGTGGATACCCTGATCCTGGACCATCATCTCATGAGGTCTGTGAGCGGATACCGGTGGATGGAACGGCTCTCCGAGACGTCGAATAACAGGGTCACCTGTGCCGCCCAGTTCATGGGAAGAAAGCCTCGCCTCCTCGAAGCCAAAAGAAACCGGCTCTACGCGGAGATGCCGGTTCCGCCGGACTGGCACGACGCCTATTCGAGCGGGGCGGGGAGCTTCGAGGGATATCGAGATCTGAGCCCCGGCTGCCAGCAATCGATAAACGTCTGAGATGACAAGCCAGCATCGCGCCAATCGGACTTTCGATCCCCTTTTCACGGCGAGAACTTGACCCTCCGATCGTAAACGAGTTTCCGTATACTACGGTCCGACCTTCGTCTCCTCCTCGACGTAGGCCCTGAAGGCTATGAATGCCACCTGGTCCAGGCCGATCCCGTAGGTGTCGCTTCCAGCCGGAATCACAAGACAGTTCTCCTCGCCGCTGTAGTTTTGAGCCACCTTGACAGCGTAGAGATATTCGGCCTCAGACCTGCCCGGCAGGTACTCCTCCGCTGTACCGCTCCATGATCGCCCCCTCTCAGGTCGTTTAAGGGTTGATCTCGCCTCCCGGCCTCCTCCCTGCCTATTCGTGCCCGCGTCGACCGAGTCGAACTGGTAGGGTGGTGCGAATGAGGGCTCTTGAGTTCGAAAAGACGCAAAGCCAGGGGCCAGGTCAGCGGAAAAGGTTTATCTTCTATA
>JBFESM010000268.1:0-2216 GCA_041548445.1 Methanothrix sp.
ATTTAGTACATACGGCTATCGCGGAAGTCATGTGACAGAAAGAATCGTGGCTCGGTTTGGTGAATAAGTCGGAAAAAGCATCTAAAAACGGATTTAGTCTGGAGGGTGTCTTGACAAGTTTATACATGACACTATTTAGTATTCTACATTATAAAACTTATATTATATCTCTATGGAAAAGTTGGAAAGTAGAGCTGTAAGTAAACTTCGAGCACATGATCCGAAACTCCCGCCTCATCCTCGCCCTCGACGTCCTCGGTAGGGACAAAGCCCTCGACCTCGTCTCGGTCCTAAAAGGAAAGGTCGACTACGTCAAGGTCGGCTACCCCCTGATCCTGGCGGCGGGGCTCGGCATCGTCCAGGAGATCTCATCGGTGGCGCCGGTCATCGCTGACCTGAAAATAGCCGACATCCCCAACACCAACACCCTCATCTCTGAGCAGGTTCTGGCGGCGGGAGCGAGCGGGATCATCGCCCACGCCTTCGTGGGGCGGGACAGCCTCTCGGCCTGCGTCGACGCCGCCCGCGAGTTCGAGGCTCTCGTCTTCGCCGTGACGGAGATGAGCCACCCCGGAGCTGTCGAGTTCATGGCCCCCGTCGCCGAGGGGCTGGCGAGGCTGGCGGCGGAGTGCGATGTGGACGGGGTCGTCGCCCCGGCGACGAGACCGGAGCGGATAAGGCTGATCCGGTCGATAGTGGGCGACCGGGCGATCATCTCGCCGGGGGTCGGGGCCCAGGGCGGCTCGGCCCGGGCGGCCCTGGATGCGGGGGCCGATTATCTGATCGTCGGAAGGTCGATCACCGAATCGCCGAACCCGGCGGCTTCGGCCGACGCGATATTGAGGGAGATCCGGTGAGCGGCCAATCGAGAACCAAGATGAGAATAAAAATGGCGAGATAGCCTGATGATCGCTCTGCCGATCTAAGGACGGGGCCCTTTTAGACATAGTTCCCTATTTTCAAAACGGATTTAAGCTTGCAGCCTCAAGACTTCCAGAAACTTGGAGAGATCTCATGAAGTGCCGATCACAAGACCCATCCCCGGCCCTCGCCATCGCCCTTTCGCCCTGGATCAAGATCATCTCTATCGCCGTCCTTCTGACGATCTTCGCTCAGCCGTCTTCGGCCGTCCTCCAGGGCTCTCCCAACGCCCTGGAGAGGTTTCCGGGCGACTTCTACAAGGTGGAGGGATCGCCCGACATCGCCGCCACTCTAGAGCGGGCGAGGGTATACCAGGGCGAGGAGACGAGCCTCTACTTGACCTTGACGAACAGAGGCCGGGTCACCTCCATCGAGGTGAACGAGGATCCTGCCCGGACCGCCCCCGAGGAGGTCTATGCTGCAAAGGTTGAGCTCGAGCTGGAGAACGCCAGGACCGCTGCCCAGGACGTCTCGGTGAGCCTGCTTGTTCCCGGCAGCCGAGAGGATGCCCCCCTGGAGGTGAAAAGGCAGGTGGCCTACGCCGGAACCCTTCGGGAGGGGCAGGTCTCGCCGAGGCTCGAGTTTCCGATAGAGGTCTACGAGAACGCGCCGCCCGGCGATTACGACCTATTGGCCGTCGTCAACTACACCTACCAGTGGGACGTGGCGACAAAGCCCGAATCGAGCCGCCCCGAAAACCCTGACATCTTCTACCTCTACGAGAGCAAGAGCCAGACCCTTCCCCTGAAGGTCCGGGTGGAGCGGGAGAGCGGCGCGGAGTTCGAGGTGCTGGAGATCGATCCATCGGGTCTCAAAGTCGGATCGACGGATAACGTCGTCAGGGTGACGATAGAGAACGTCGGCGACGACTATGCCAAAGACCTAGTGGCAAGGCTGCGGCCCGAGAGCGGGATCTACGTCAGCGTCGACGAGTCCCCGATCCCCCTACTCCGGCCGGGCGAAACATTCGATCTGGTCTACAAGGTGGACGTCTCCGGTGATGCGGTGCCGGAAAAGCTCTACATGCTCACGATCCTCTTTGAGTTCTCCGACTCGCACAGTGACGATCTGACCGAGACCGAGCACGCCTACGTCCGGATCGTGGGCGATGGCTCGCGGGCTGTATGAGTGCTGTGCCTGCGGCCGTCAGACGTCGGTGACAGCCGGGACGATCTTCCAGGACACCCGGAAGCCACTGACGCTGTGGTTTCGGGCGATCTGGTGGGTAACCAGCCAGAAGAACGGAGCTAGCGCGATGGGGCTGCAACGGGTGCTGGGGCTGGGCAGCTACAAGA
>JBFESM010000269.1:0-2197 GCA_041548445.1 Methanothrix sp.
AACTCAATTTTGAGTACCCAAAAAGGCCTAAGACATTGGCCCTTCTCGACTGGTTGCGCGAATCTCGCGCCCCTTTGCCAGACGGGCGAACTCCTCCAATACAAGCCGGCTATTTAAACGTTGTGGCTTGGGGTGGGGGGCCGGAGGAATCTATCTACACGAACCAATATCAAGCACTGCATTTATGGAATCTCTCTGAACTGGTTATAGGTTTGCAATAGGTTTGCAAGTTTTCGACGATATGCAATCATAAACGAAAAAAATATTTTGCTATTAATTTAACATAGGTGATCGTAATACAACACATCTAAGACGGCATCAGCCAGAAAGATCGTAACGACCTTAGCCACCATTCATAAGAAGTAGTATTCGAGGTCGAGATTTGCTCGGAACTCGCCAGACAAAGCGATCTACAACGAGAGGCTGTACTTGGCTCAGATCATCGTGGTAGCGACCTTGCTCCCTACTAGGAGGGTGATCACAGCCTGCTTAGAGGTGATGGCTCCAACCTGCATCAGGACCGCCACCAAGGCGTACCCCTCCAAGAAGTGGACGAAATACATCGCAAGGGGCGCGATGCAGTCTCCGAGAAGGCCGAGCCCCCAAAGAGGCGAGCCGAAGGATGCGGCAAGGTCATCGATGGCGTCGTGCCCCATCAACAGGCGCATCAGAACCATCGTCACCACCATCGCGAGGATCGTCTTTCTGAGGGCCGGAACCGACTTTCTTAAGCCCGTCATCGCCTTCTCCCGATCGAACCTAAAACTGTTCCTTCTTCTCTTCGGCCCCATCCGCCACCTCGACCTTGTTGACCGTGGTGGCAGTGGCGGACGTGTCAGTCGCGGTGGAGGCGAGAGGCCTCACTCTGAGCCTCGAATAGAGGGGGGCCGAAAATCTCTGGATGAAGCTGGAAAATTGGTTCAAAAGATCGTACGCTCCGCCGACGGCCTGGCCCAGGAGGATTAATCCAAAGAAAAAACGCAAAAAGCAAACGTCCGGCGCGCGTTCAGAAGAGCGTCGTCTGTCTCGCCCCCTCTCGATTCGAGCCGACATCATCGTTCGGGCTGAATAGAAACTCGCCTTCTGGATCGTGGCTTCTGTATCGGCTCAAGGCCAGATCCCGATGGAGGACTGCGTAGCAGTAAACGCAGCCATGGGGGCAGGTGTCGTACACCCCGATGTCGACAGACTCGTAACATCCGCAGTCTGGCCGGTTCCCCTTCAGCCGGGCCCTGATGGGCTGCCCTCCCATCGCGGCCAAGCGGCGGGCGTCGACGCATCGTGCGGCTTGGGCCCCCGGAACTACATACCGCCACTGCGAGCAGACCGAGAGCCTCATGCTGCGGGCTCCCGCCATCTCCGCGAGCCTTGCGGCGAGGTCCAGCTTTACATTGTCGGGCGGGTCTTCCCAGGTGAAGCCGAACTCGCGAGCTGCGGCGGCGAGGTTCCTCGCGGTCTTCTTGTAGATCGTGGCGAAGGATATCACCACCTCGTCGCAGGACCCCTCAAGGGACCCGGCGAGCCGCTCGAAGTTATCGAGGTGATACTCCGCGGGCGTGAGGGACGAGAAGAGGATGGGATCGTACCGCCAGACCGCGGCCTTCGGCCCGTACCTCTCGGCGACAGTCCGCAGGTGCCGGACCGACCGGTCGGCGTCGACGACGGTCCGCTCCAGCTCTCGCGGATAGCCGGTGATGGTGTACTGGACGGTAAAGGGGCGGCCAAGCTCCGCGACTCTCTCAAGCCTGCCCATGAAGGGGCCGAGGTTTTTGGTCCAGAAGACGAAGCCTTCGACGTCCTCCGGCAGGAGGCTGACCCGGCGGACCTGGCGGCGGTTGTAGGGGTTGGCCACCATGCAGTATCCGGCTTTGAGCCTATTTTCGAACCACTCGCCGTAGAAGGCCGGGATGTCCGTCTTGTAGCTGGCGGAGATGATCATCTTTCGTCACCCTTCGCGTCAGGCGTTTTTGATCCGATCTCGACTTCAATCATCTCATCTTGCAGCTCTTCTTGTAGTGGGGGCACCGCTCGTTGGTGCAGACGTTCTCGCGGGTCAAGGCCACAAGCTCCACGTGGAGGAGGTCGAGCCGCTCCTGGAGGTCGGGGGCGAGGTCGCGAAACTCGGGGCCTGTGACGATCTTGTCGATTCTGTCCCTCAGCTCCACCGACCGCATCCAGTCGCCGTGGAGGGAGGAAA
>JBFESM010000270.1:0-2197 GCA_041548445.1 Methanothrix sp.
AGGACGTCAGTGATCTTTCTATCTTCCGAAGAGTTCTCCTCAAGGTCGGTGTCGAGAAAGAGGACGGGGACAGCGCCGCCGGTGGGGCTCTCGAGAATGTGCTGCCATGCAGCGACGGCGACGTCCCTCTTTTCGATCCGGACCCTCGCCCTTTCTGGCAGTCGCACCATCAGCTCTGATGGGTCCCATTCTGCGGGGTGCTCGATCTGCCTGCCCCAGGGGTCCAGCTCCTGCCGGAAGCTCCCCTCCCTGCTGATGAGGGTGACGGCGACCAGGGGCAGCCCGAGATCGGCGCTGGACCTGACCGTGTCACCGGCGAGGGTTCCAAGGCCTCCCGCATAGGTGGGGATCTCCTCCGCGAGGCCGATCTCCATCGAAAAGTAGGCGATCGTCTCTCCCCTCATGGCTCCTTTCGAATTTTCTTCTGCTTTATCCAACCCGATCCACCTCCGCATTCGACCGACGCTCAAAGGTATCGCACCAATTGGCGTTTTCGTCCTCGCTTCTTTTGCCCCAACTCTTGCCATTCTTTAGCGTTCGAACCGCTTAAGAGGATTTCGAAAAACCTGGTCAAACTGTCGGCGCACCCCGCAGCAAACTGCCGGGTATTCAGATAAATAACCCCTTATTTCATCGACCAAATACTGGTCGTCGCGATGATATAAATTGGCATCTAAGAACGGTATTTATCCCATATTCATGGAGACGAGAATCAATCCTTAACCGATGACCAATGGAGGCCGATCACGAGGCCAGCAAACCCCGACGGAGCCCTCTCGTCAACGGCAGCCCCCATGATCGTCAGCATCAAGAGGAAGGTCCCTACAGTCTAAAGCATGAGGTCTTCCAGGAGGATCTTGATGCCTATGCCGATCAGGATCAGGCCGCCGACGATCTCGATCCTGTTCTCGAAGATGTTGATGAAACGGTTCCCGATGTAAACTCCGAGAAAGGAGAGGGTGAAGGTGACGATGCCAATCACAGCCACGGGAACGATGATCGAGATGTCGAGGAAGGCGAAGGTCACGCCGACGGCCAGAGCATCGATGCTGGTGGCTACGGCAAGGCATGTTAGGAGACGAAGGTTGAGAAGGTTTGCCACCCGCTCGCAAGGGTCGGTAGTCATCGATTCATGGATCATCTTTCCACCTATCAGTGCCAGAAGGCCGAAGGCGATCCAGTGGTCGTAACCTGTGACGAAGTCGCTGAACTCAAGTCCTCCAAACCACCCGATCACCGGCATGAAGGCCTGAAAGGCGCCGAAGAAGAGAGCAACTGTCAAGGTGCTCTTGAGCCTGTCGTGAGTTATGGTTGCCCCGCCGGTCACGGAGACTGCAAAGGCGTCCATGGCAAGGCCGAGGGCGATCAGAAGGGAGGATGTCATGTCCATGGGAATTCTCCGCTGCCAAGAAGACGATGGTCTATAACCCTTGCCATCAGAGTTCTGGATTCGGGGATTCCGGAGAATCGTTTCCCATCATTCGTCCTTTTCGCCCCGGACCACGACGAAAGATCCCTGGCCGTATCCGGTCCTTGGGGTCTCGACGGACTTGAGATCCTCCGGCTCGCAAAAAAGCGTCTGAGCGAAGTCGAGGTCTCGAAACCCCGCAGCTTCGATAAGGTCGGCCATCTCCACCGGGGCGAGAAAATGGGCCTCCTCGTAAAAGCCGCTTTTATCTTTCTTCTCTTTCTCCCCGTTCTCCTTTTGGTAGCGTCGGCCCAGAAGGCCATCTCTGTCGATGAAGCCGACCAGAAGCGACCCGCCCGGCAAGAGAACTCTCCATGCCTCTCTGAAGGCTGCGGCTCGATCTCTCAGGAGGAAGACGACCGTCACCATAAGCGCAAGGTCGAACTTTTCGTCCCCGAAGGGAAGCCTCTCTGCGACGCCCCTGACGGCAGCGACGCCCCTCCTTCTGGCGACCTCGATCATGGGCACCGAGGGGTCCAGACCGACGGAGACGCCGAGGGGGCTTGCAAACCTTCCCGTCCCGACCCCCACCTCGAGCCCCCTCTGGAACCTGGGCATCAGAGATTCCAGGGCGGATAGCTCTGAGAGATAGGCGGCACGGTTTCTCTCAAACCACCGGTCGTAGCGGTCCACCTGGTTCTCATAAGGGTCAGGGTTGGGTCTGGGAATGGTGCATCACCCGTCCCGCCACCTGATGCACATCCACCTTCCCCCATACTCGGCGTCCAG
>JBFESM010000271.1:0-2185 GCA_041548445.1 Methanothrix sp.
ACAGGGTCGTCTCCGATGACAGTATCGATATGGATGAGCAGTACGAAGGTGACTACACCATCCAAAGAGATCTCCAGCTTCACGAAGCCTCCGGGTATGGCCAGCCCCACCTCAGCGTGACGAAAGAGGGGGAGCTCGTTTACGAAGACGATAGAACCCTGGCCAGATACGTCATCGCCCTCGAGAACGACGGCGACAGGACCCTGGAGCCGATCCTGGTGAGAGACCTATTCCCGCCAGGCGCGGCCTTCGTCAGCTCGAACCTCAGGCCGACCCTCACCTCCGACGGCGCCAACTGGTCCCTCACCCACATCTCCCCCGGCGACGTCTTCGACATCGAGCTCACCCTCGACGTGACGAACTTCCGGGGCGACGAGCTGGTGAACAGGGTCGAGGCTTTCGGCGGCGACGGCGAGGATTGGGTCTGTGCCGCTAACTTCTCTGCCTTCGAGATCAACTGGCTCTCATGCTGCTCTGCAGAAGGCATATCCGTAGCCAAGACGGGGACGGTCGACGAGGTCGTTCGTAACCTCGTCACCTACAGCTTGGAGGTCAAAAACCTCGGCGGGGCCACCATCGTCGCGACGGTGACAGACCGGCTCCCGGACGGGATGAGCCTTCTCGACACCTCCCCCACCTTCGCCACCTACGAGGACGGCGTCGTCACCTGGAACCTGATAGACCTCGGCCCCGGCGAGGAGAGGACGATCGTCTACGAGGTCGAGGCCCTCTGGAGCGGAAGGTTCGTCAACCTCGTCGAGGTGGACCCGAGGTCTGTGGACGGCACCTCCCTCCGGCCGGTTTACGCCAAATCGGTCGTCGAGGTCGAGGAGTTCGAGGGCGAAATGCCGAGGCCGGGCTGGCAGCCCCCGGACTGGGGGTTCGACGATGCGGACGAGATCTGGGATCAGATCGCCTGAAGATCCTTCTGATCGGGATAGGAGACGGAGGCTTGACGGCATGTTCAGAAAAGAGATCAGAGACGAGATCGAGATCCAGGCCTCGCCTGAAGAGGTCTGGAAAGCTCTCACCGACTTTGAGGCTTTCAGGGAGTGGAACGCCTTCATGAGGCCGGTGGTGGGAGAGGCAGAGGAGGGCGCGAAACTGAGGGTCCAGATCAGGCCTCCGGGCGGAAGGGCCATGGCCTTCAGGCCGAGGGTGACGAAGGTCGTCCAGGATGGAGAGCTTCGATGGAAGGGAAGGCTCTGGATTCCCGGCCTATTGGACGGAGAGCACATCTTCGAGATCGAGCCCCTGGGGCCCGACAGGGTCAGGTTCGTTCAGCGAGAGGTCTTCACCGGCCTTCTCGTCCCTCTAATTACGAAGAGGATCGATCAGACCCTTTCCGGCTTTGAGGATATGAACAGAGCCCTCAAGGAGAGGGTCGAAGCTGGCGGAAAGGAATAAGGCCAGCATATCGATAATCCGTTACCTCAGGCTTTTTCTAGGGCCTGGTCCAGGTCGGCGATTATGTCCTCCGGGTCCTCAATCCCCACCGAGAGCCTCACCAGGTCGTCAGTGATACCCGTCTTCTTTCTGACTTCAGCGGGCACGTCGGCCCTAAACTCCGCAAGTTTAATAACCATGCTGGCCAAATACGGCTACATTAAGCCTAATTATGCCCGATACATAGTTATAATTTTATTAACTAGGCATCCAGTTTTTTCGCTATCGGTGGGACCATGGTTATTAATTGCCTTGGAGTTTAGGATCGGCGTGGGTCATGGAGGCCGGATGCTGGATCAGGGTGTCGACGGCGCCTAGGCTGACGGCGAGGGAGCACAGCTCGACCCCGTTCATCAACCTCCTTCCTGCCTCAATTCCCCCCTTGATCCCAAAGGAGATCATGCCTCCAAAGCCGCTCATCTGCCTTTTTGCAATATCGTGCTGAGGATGGCTGGGAAGGCCAGGGTACCTGACCCAACTGATCTTCGGACGCTTCTCCAGAAACTCTGCAACCAACATGGCGTTTCTGGCGTGCCGGTCCATCCCCAAATGTAGAATCTTGAGCCCCCGGATGCAGAGCCACGCCTCCAGGGAGCCCATGGTCCCTCCTGTGTTGTGGACGACGGGAGCCATCGCCTCTACAAACTCCTCCTTTCCGACGACGATCCCGCCCAAAAGATCGGCGTGACCTCCGAAGTACTTCGTACAGCTGTGAAGGACGACGTCGGCCCCGAGCTCC
>JBFESM010000272.1:0-2171 GCA_041548445.1 Methanothrix sp.
CAAGAAGAAGGTGGAAAGAGTCCGCGCGATTATGCGATCATAAACTCCATAGAAGAAGCTTTACGAGATTTCGAGCTTGCTACAGATCGCGCCCTTTCAACAGTGATCTAGATTAAATTTTATATCACTAATACATATAAAAATGTGATCTATAATTTGAGGTGATATATGATGAAGTTCATCGAGATCGTGGTGGAGGGGAAGGGCGTGGCCCTGGCGGAGATCGACGATCGAAATCCCCGGACCGCTCGGGAGATAATCGAGAGGCTACCACTGGAGGCGAGAGCCCAGACCTGGCAGGAGGAGGTCTACTTCGGCCTCTCCTTCAAGCTGGCTGACGAGAACCCATCGCCGAAGTCGGAAGAGGGCGACGTCTCCTACTGGACACCGGGCTCGGCCTTCTGCATCTTCTACGGCGGGTCCCAGCCCTACTCGGCGGTCAACCACATAGGAAAGGTCATTCGGGGGCTCGACATATTTTCCGGCGTTGAGGAGGGCGATCGGATCGTCCTGAGAAGAGGCGAGCCTTAAGGTCGTGAGTGAGGGTGACCGGCGAGCCGCCGGGTTGCAGCCTGGAGGGGGCTGGATTTTGATCAAAGGAACTTTAAGAGTGAAGACAGAAGATATAATCTGAGTCGAGTTCTAAGTTGAATATGATTTTGAGGTGAATGAGATGTCAAAGGTGCTGGTAGTTTATCATTCTCGAAGCGGGAACACCGCCAAGATGGCAGAGGCCGTCGTGGAGGGGGCAAAGAACGGTGGGGCAGACGTGGTTTTGAAAAAGGTCGAAGATGCGACTTTGGAGGACCTGACGGCCGCCGACGGCGTCGTCTTCGGGGCACCCACCTACTTTGGGACCCTCTCCGGCGAGATGAAGAGTTTCATCGACAAGTCAGTCCGGATCCGGGGCAAGCTGGAGAACAAGGTCGGCGCTGCCTTCACATCCTCGGGAAGCCTCTCGGGCGGAAACGAGACGACGCTCATCTCGATGATCGAGGCGATGCTGATCCACGGCATGATCATCGTCGGCGACCCCATCGAGACTGGCGGCCACTACGGCGCCGTCGCCGTCGGCGCACCCGACGCCGAGGCGCTCAATGCCTGCAGAAAGCTCGGCGAGCGGGTCGCAAAATTTGCCGAAATCATCGCCTCGGCCTGATCCGGGAAGATCATGACATGACGCGCCCAATGGACGATCTGCTGGCTACGGCCGAGAAGATACGGTCGATGGAGATCAGGGGAGCTGCCCTCATCGGAAGGGCTGCCGCCTCGGCCCTCAAGGAGTTCGCCCTCAGCCTTGAGACGTCGGACCTCGACGTGTTCAATGCCGAGGTCGGCCGGGCGGCCGACGGTTTGCTAAATACGAGGCCCACGGCGGTATCGTTATCCAACGCCATCAGGATGGTGATGCGCTACCGGAAAGGCGACCTGGACTCGGCCCGAACGTCTCTAGCGAAGAACGCCGACGACTTCGTCGAACGGTCGCTTTTGGCCGTGGAGAAGATCGGAGAGATCGGCAGCCGCAGGGTTCGGGACGGCGACACGGTCCTCACCCACTGCAACTCCTCGGTCGCCCTCTCCATCATCAAGACCGCCTTCGACTCGGGCAAGGATATCAGGGTCATCGCCACTGAGTCGCGGCCAAGGTACCAGGGCCACCTGACGATAAAGATGCTCGACGGCTGGGGGATCGCAACGGAGCTTGTCGTCGACTCGGCGGTCAGGACCGTCATCAACGAGGTCGACGAGGTGATCGTCGGTGCCGACGTGATAACCGCCAACGGCTCCCTCGTCAACAAGATCGGAACCGCCCAGATCGCCCTCGCCGCCCGCGAGGCGAGGACTAGCTTCATGGTGGCGGCGGAGACCTACAAGTTCAGCCCCGACACCATCATGGGCGAGCTTGTCCCCATCGAGATGAGGGCTGCCGAAGAGGTCTATCCCGAGATCTCAGAGCTTAAGCACGTCATGGTGAGAAACCCTGCCTTCGACGTCACCCCCCACCAGTACATCGATGTCATCTGTACCGAGGTCGGGGCGATCCCGCCGGAGATGAGCTATTTGATAATAAAGGAGATGCTGGGCTGGGAGATGGAGGGCCGGGTTCTTTGACCTCTACCTTCTCCTGATTCTGCCCGAGATGAGCAGAAGGGCCACAGCTCCCAGGGCGG
>JBFESM010000273.1:0-2145 GCA_041548445.1 Methanothrix sp.
CTTCAGCTCCATTTCACCGAAGTTCGTATTCCAGATGCCGGTCCAGCTGCACTCCCCCGGATACGCTAATCGGATCGTCCCGCTGGCCGTGCTCCAATCTTGTTCATGATTCTCCAGGGTGATGGTCCAGGTCTGCCCTTTTAACAGGTCGTCGCTCGTGACCATGTAGCCCTTGCTCAATGGGCTGGCTCCGAGGGCGTGGGTCTCGAAGTTGCCGGGCCCGTTCAGGCTGAGGTCCAGGTCCGATGAGCTGCCCGTCCAGGAAGCCTGGGCGCTGATCAGGCCGGGAGATCTCACGGTGAAATAGATCTCGACTTTGTCCGCCGAGGTGTACCCCAGAGAAAACGGATAGCCTGGGGAGGTCAGACTTATGTCTCCGTCTGCCGTTCCCGCTCCGAAGTTCCAGATGCCGATGGTCCAGGTTTCGCCTTTGGCGACGTCGGCGCTGGTGACGGTGTATCTCAGCTCCAGGGGGCTTGAGCCGTCCTGCCGGGCGTAGGCGTTCACCTGACCGGGCCCGTTGAGTATCAGGGCCAGGTTGCTGGCGGTCCCGGTCCAGGTCGCCCGGACATAGATTTCGCCAGGCGCGCCGACAATAAAGCGATATTCGTCCTTGTCACCGGATCCTATAGAGAACGGAAGCGCGGCAGTCGTTCCGATGAGAATCACAGTTATGAGAAGAGCCAAAAAAGAATATCGGATCTTCCTAATCAAGTTCATATTAGGCCTCATTGGATTTCAATCTCCTGGTATTCCAGTCAGAACCCTGAAATGATGTCGAATTATTATGCATGTTATTTCTACTAAAGGATAACGGAAATGGGCGCTTTCTCCAACAATCCTCGATTATGTGGTGCTAGTAACTCAAATTAGATCCTCAAGGTCCGTCGATGATTTAATAGAAGAAATCAAACAAACTTCGGTTAAACATGAATGATGTATCGAATTTGATGTGATCTCAGGTTAGCCGTATTCGTGAAGGCTTCCCTTGATGTTGATATCCATGTAACTCATAAACCAAATTAAATCATATTCAGCACACTTCCAACATCGATTTGTCTATACTCATAAGACTCACTCCTCCTCCTCCTCCTCCTCCAGCACCCTCGGAGCCCCGCCGTAGTCGAACCTGTTCGCCCTGAAGATGTAAGATAACAGCTCTCTTATGCCCGCAAGACCAGCGTGGCGGTAGGCGCTCTTCCAGATCCTCGCCGACGATCTCAGGGGCGACGTCCGGGGGTTGACACTCCTCATCGACCAGTCGAGGATTCTCTCCATCTCAAAGGGTGTGATCTTCGGGTGGTTCCAGACGAGGTGCTTTCCGTCGAAGTGGTGATAGTCGCGGTCGAATATCCCGTACCGTCCCTCGATCTCGTCCCAGAGCTCCGTTTTTGGAAGAGGGGTCAGAACGCAGATCTGGGTGAGGTCGAGCTTGAGGGAAGCGAGCTTTTCGATGTCTTGCTTTATCGACTCCTTTGAGTCGCTCGCAAAGCCGATCATGTAGTAGCCGACGGTGCCAAGGCCGTGATGCTGGAGCTTATCGACCGTCTCCAGAATCTCCTCGGCTCTCTCCCTCTTTGTCACGTCGTCGAGGACCTCCTGGTGAAAGTTCTCGATCCCGATGGCGGCGCCCGCAAAGCCGCTGACGGGGTTACGCCCCCTGCCGCTGAGCTTCTGGGGCATCTGCCTCATCTCTGCCCACTCGTCGATCTTGTCTCGAAGGTAGTCGGCTCTCGCCATGCAGCCCCAGACCATCTCGTACTCGTCGAGGAGGTCGACGACCTTGTCGGCGTGCCTCCGGTTCGACCCGAAGCTCTCATCCTCGATGACGACGACGTTTATTCCTTGGTCCTTGTAGTAGGAGAGGACCCTCTCGATGCTCTCCAGGGGCAGGGGGCTCGGCCTGTTGCAGAAGCAGGGTGCCTGGCAGAACTTGCAGCCGACGGAGCAGCCTCTGATGGTGAATAGGGCCCCATAAATGTTAAGCTTCAGCCCAAAGGAGGTGTCCAGGTGCTCGATCAGGGGCGGGTGGACGATCCTCTCGACCGTTCTGTTGAAAAATGGTGCGACCTGGTTTTCGGCGTAGCCGACGACGACCCGGTCGAACCTCTCTTTGATCTCCGGGGTCAGTGCACCGTAGTTTCC
>JBFESM010000274.1:0-2137 GCA_041548445.1 Methanothrix sp.
CAGAATAAGGCGAATTGGGACGGAGACTGGACCGGCACCCGGGCGAGGGGGAGCTCTGATCTCCGCCCCGGCGGCGCAGGCATATTCGGCTAGAGGTGGCGGGGTGGGGGATCTCAGGCCCCGTGCCCCCCCTGCCCTCGATCCTCGAATCGCCCTATTTTTTCATGCTCAGCAACTGGATAACTTAAGGCTCCTGTACGAGGTTTCCTCTTCTCTCACAAGCCCGACGTCGTCGTGGCGGGCGAGAGCCGGGTGGGGAAGGCGCCGGGCCGCGCCCTTGCCGAGGCCGGGGTTGAGACGGTCACAACCGAGGCCGGGAGTCTGTGGGATGTGGTGGAGGGGATGGTATACGTGGCGAACATCTTCAAATTTACTACTCATAGATTTAAAATTAAAAAAGTAGAACACTGGAACTCAGTCCACCCATCCCAGCTTTTCGAGAGCTTCTGCGGCCATCTTTCGGGCATTTGAGTTCTCATCATCGAGAGCCTCGACGAGGGGATCGACCGCTCTTTTATCGCCGATCACGCCGAGTGCAAAGGCAGCCAACGCTCGGACTTCTGGGTCATCATCCTTTAAAGACTCAATAAGGGGGTCTACAGCAGGTTCGCCAATTTTGCCGAGAGCCTCCGCAGCCTTCGCTCGGACAAAGAAGTCCTCATCGCTGAGCGCCTCCATCAGCGGTTCGACTGCCCTGGAATCGCCTATATCGCCGAGAGCAACTGCGGCCTCCATTCGAATTTCTTCTTCCTCATCTTCGAGAGCCAATATTATTAGGTCGAAATACTCCGTTTTTCCTAGTTTCACCAATGAACTCGCAGAAGACAATCGGACGCTCCAGTCATCATCCTTCGAAACCAGATAGGTAAGTGGATCGACAGCTCGCGGGTTGCCGATCTCTCCAAGGGCCTCTGCCGCCGCTCTTCGTACCAACCCAAAGTCCTCATCCATCAGATCTGATATGAGATCGTCCACCTCTTCAGCCACAGATGACGTCGTCAGAACTGACAGCAACATCAAAGCCAAGATCGGTTTGAGTCTCGTCTTCGCCACTCTCCTGAAAAAAAACTGGTAAATTCTCATGAAATATGTTTTGGTGTCATCCCCCTACGATGAACCAGACCTGCCACGGCTAGACCCCAGCGGTCCCCCCTATCTTCACCATCATATCATCGAAGTCAAGCCCCACCGCCAGCTTCCAAAGCCCTTAACTCCCCCTCTTTCGTACCCCTCGCCCACGATGACCGAAGATCCCTCGCAGAAGATGGCGGTCCTGATAGTGGCGGCGACCAGCTCCTTTCTCACCCCCTTCATGGGCTCCTCGGTGAACATCGCCCTCCCGGCTATCGGAGACCAGTTTGCCCTCGACGCCTTGACCCTGAGCTGGGTGGCGACCTCGGCGGTCCTGGCGGCGGCGATCTTCCTCGTCCCCTTCGGCCGCCTGGGAGACATTTATGGGCGGAAGAGGGTATTCACCTGCGGCGTGTTGACGTACACTGGGTCCGCCCTCCTCTGCGCTCTTGCGGTATCGACCCCGATGCTCATCGCCTTCCGGTTCACCCAAGGCATGGGCGGGGCGATGATCTTCGGGACCGGGACCGCCATCCTCACCTCCGCCTTCCCCGCCCGGGAGAGGGGCAAGGCCTTGGGGGTGAGCGTTGCCGCTGTCTATCTGGGCTTGACTTTGGGGCCGTCCCTTGGCGGCTTTCTCACTTTCCAGTTCGGCTGGAGGGCGGTCTTTCTCTCAAACCTGCCCGTCGGCCTGATGGTGCTGCTTTTGGTGGCCTTCCGGCTCAAAGGCGAGTGGGCCGATGCCCGGGGCGAGAGGTTCGACCTCTTCGGCTCGGCCCTCTACTGCGGAGCGCTGATGGCGACGATGTACGGTTTTTCAAGGCTGCCGGAGGCGGTCGGCGGGGGGCTGATCCTCCTGGGGCTTTTGGGGCTTGTGGCCTTCGCCCTGGTGGAATCGAGGTCTAAGAGCCCCCTCCTGGAGATCGGCCTCTTTCGGGATAACAGGGCCTTCACCTTCTCCAACCTCGCCGCCCTGATCAACTACAGCGCCACCTTCGGGGTGGGCTTTCTCCTCAGCCTCCACCTCCAGTACGTCAAAGGCCTCTCCGCCCAGGAGGCGGGGCTC
>JBFESM010000275.1:0-2131 GCA_041548445.1 Methanothrix sp.
TGGTACCACAACATCACCTTACTCAGTAAGGTGAAAGATCCAGCTGAGCGAGAGTGGTACGTCAGCGAGACGGTGAAGAACGGGTGGAGCCGGAACGTTCTCGTTCACCAGATTGAGAGCGACCTCTTCCGCCGTCAAGGAAATGCGGTCACAAACCTCCATCGGACACTTCCATCGCACCAGTCCGATCTGGCTCAGCTGATCCTGAAAGACCCCTACAACTTCGACTTCCTGAGCATCGGGGAGAGGGCGTCGGAGCGCGACCTTCACCGATCTCTACTGGCGCACCTGCGCGACTTTCTAATCGAGCTGGGGGTCGGGTTCGCCTTCGTCGGAAGCGAGTATCACCTGGTGGTGGGCGATCAGGACTTCCGGATTGATCTCCTCTTCTACCACCTCCGGCTCCGCTGCTACGTGGTGATCGAGCTGAAGATCGGCGATTTTGCGCCAGAACAGGTCGGCAAGCTGAACTTCTACCTATCGGCGGTGGACGACCTTATCCGAGACGCTGACCACGACCAGCCGAGCATCGGCCTCCTCCACTGCAAAACCAAGAACAGGGTTATCGCCGAGTACGCCCTAGGGGATTTGAAGAAGCCTATGGGCGTCTCAAGCTACAGGCTCAGGAAGGCCCTAGCCGAGGAGATGAGGGGGAACCTGCCCACTATCGAGGAGCTGGAGGCGGAGCTGGGCGGAACGGGGCCGGAGTCGTAGCTTGTGAGGGCGTCCGTCTCGGTGAGTGCGCCCGGTCGGCGCCGGTGGACTTCTGAATTTCGATCTTGAGCGTAAGGGACGTTTACCCGTTTCTGCTGGCTGGGCCAAAAATCGGGGACGAAGGAAAAACTTTTAGAGGCTTTAGAACGTCAGATGTTAGCGTGCTCTCCGGATTTCCGCGGACGATGTTGCGCATCATCGGCATCTTGATGTGCCTTGCCTCAATCATCTGGGGATACTACGAGCACCAAGCTGGAACTATGCTTTTTGGACCGTTGATAGGTTTTCTGACTGGAGCATCCATCATCATCTCCACCTTTGACGCCATCGATGCCCTTCTTAGAAAACTGTTATCTAAATCCACATCTGAAGAAGAGCGGTCTGCCAGCGACAAGCACAAGCGACAGGCTATGCTCAATCGTGTGCGTGACTTCTGGGTGAAAGGCGTGCTGGAGAGCTCCCTCCACGAGGAGGCGCGGATCGAGCTGGACCTGGAGGAGCGTAGAGACGCCATCGCCGAGCGCCCTTGGGACGTGATCCTTCGGACCCCGGACCGGCCGGACTGCAAGCTCCCGCCGTGGACTAAGATCGCTGACGTCTTCGAGAGGGTCGGCCGATCCCTCCTCATCCTGGGAGAACCTGGGGCCGGGAAGACCACCACCCTGCTGGAGCTGGCGAGGGAGATGATCGACCGGGCCGAGAAGGACCCCTCCGAAAAGATCCCCGTCGTCTTCAACCTCTCATCCTGGACCGATCCAAAACAAACCCTCAATGAGTGGATGGCGGAGGAGATGAGGGATAATTACCGCATCCAAAAGAAGATTGCAGAAACCTGGATCGAGAAGGACTTGATCCTTCCTCTTCTCGACGGCCTGGACGAGGTTGCCAATGAGCGGAGAGCTGCCTGCGTCGATGTGATTAACAGCTATCTCGGTGAGCACTCCGCCCAGGCGGTGATCTGCTGCCTGCCGCAAAGAGGAGGAAGAGACTCTCGATGCTAAGCTCAAGCACCAGAGCGCGATCCTCTTGCAGCCCCTGACTCCCGAGCAGATCGACGGCTATCTCGAAAAATTGAGCCCAGATCTAGATTCTCTTAGAGAAGTGCTACGGAGCGATCAAGAGCTTCAGGAGTTCGCCCAAACACCCCTGATACTGAGCATTATGACCCTCGCTTATCGAGGGATGCCGGTTGAAGAGCTTCAATCGCTCGGCTCGACGGAGGACCAGCGCAGGCATCTCTTCAAGACCTACGTCGACCAGATGTTCAAGCGCACGACTAGTGTTTAGGTTCCAAAATAACATAGCAACATTTAATACCATGTACTGCAATCTAATATTATGCCATTTGTAAATAAGCGTCCTGCCTTGGAATTGACTGAAGATGAACTCAGGAAACTAAATACCATCAGCAAGTCAA
>JBFESM010000276.1:0-2112 GCA_041548445.1 Methanothrix sp.
ACCGGGGAAGTCCTCAGACGGCGGGATCTTCCATCTCCTGGACGGCGACGGCCACCGACATCGATGGGGACCAGATATACTATCGCTTCTGGTTGAAGGGACCATCCACCGGGAACAACTGGAAGGAGATGACCGGATGGACGGCGAGCAACCAGTGGACGTGGTGGACCTCAAGCTCCGACATAGGTACTAGCCAGGTGAACGTCTGGATCAGAGATGGAAACCACGCGGGACCCGACGGCTGGGACAGCTATCAGGTGAGGGACTTCACAGTGATCGGCTCCGCCGCCCCGGCGACGAACCAGCCGCCAGCGGCAGTCGGCCTTGCTCCCGATAAGGTGGGTCCCAGGAAGGCCGGGACGAGGATCAAGTGGACCGTTGACGCTCGCGATCCCGAGGGAGACCAGGTCTACTACCGATTCTGGCTGAAGGGCCCATCCACCGGAAACAGCTGGAAGGAGATGGCCGGATGGACCGCAAGCAACCAGTGGACCTGGCAGACGACCGCATCAGACGTCGGGGCAAATCAGGTGAACGTCTGGATAAGGGACGGAAGTCACGCGGGATCCGACGGCTGGGATAGCTACCAGGTGAGGGAGTACACCATAAACTGGTGAGGTTGCAGAACCGGAGCGATCGGCAGGCCCTGCCGATTCTGCTCCGTTGTTGAAGATGATAAAACAACTCCGCGAAAATATGTCGGGACACAAGGGGGACCCGACACCGGGGGGATCTTATCCTCCCGGCTTCAAAATGATGAAGATCTCCCCAAAGGGGGGGAGTATAATTGAAGGGGGTATTGGGAGAGGCAATCCCTCTCCCAATTTTCACCATTCACCATCAAACATTCAAAGGTAGATCATCCGATCCAGCAGGATCCCTGCCTCTTTTGCATCAGATCAAGAACGTCGCAGAGCTTAGTTGCTGCGGCCCTGGCCGTCTCAATTCCGGCCCCGTCCTCACGGGCAGGCTCGACGGCGATCCCTCCGAAGTGGTTGTCGTCGCCGACGACGACCATACCGTGGATGTGCATCCAGGTCTGGATCGCCTCGATCGTCTTCTCCTGGCCACCGTTCCTGGACCGTCCTACGGCGATGGCGCATCCCACCCCGTTCTTCAAGACGAAGCCCTGTCTTCTCAAGAGAAGGGTCCTGTCGAAGAGAGCCTTGAGCTGGCCGGTGACGTTGCCGAAGTAGACGGGGGATGCAACGATCACCCCATCAGCAGCCGCCAGAGTCTCGCGGACGCGGGCCATGTCGTCCTCGATGGGACAGAACCTACCCTGGCTGCAATTGCCGCAGTCGGTGCAAAACCCCACCTCAAGCTCCGAGCAGAGGAGCCTCTCGACCCTATAGCCACGCTCGGTTGCGATCCTCAACGCCTGGTCGAGGAGGTGCTCGGCGTTTCCCCCCCGTTTCGGACTGCCAGATATGCCCACAATCGTAAAAATATCCCTCCAGAAAATTCGACCAATCGGCTGATTTTGGTCTGGCCCAGAGCTTGGATCCGGGGCCTATTACATTTTTCTCTGCCGAACTGATCAGAAGATTTATGATATGAGAGCGTCAACCCGAGAGGGGGGACGAGATGCGCATCGAAATTACTGCACTTTTGGACCAGGACGTCTACACCCAGAAGGGGATCTTCGTCGGAAGGGTCGACGACGTGGTGCTCGATCCGGATGTGGGCGAGGTGAGCGGCCTTGCTCTTGGGAACTTGAACAAGTCCTTCCTCGACCTCAAGGGGAGAGGGATAATAATACCCTACAAGGGCGTCACCGCCGTCGGTGACATCATAATTACCAAGCATTTCGGCACCATGCCTTACAGCGATGACAAGAAGGACCGATAGCCGGGAGGTTTACGCCGACCTCCGGGTCCGCGCCCCGCTGGTGGTGAGGGCCGATGGCAGGGGATTTGGAACCCTCCTCAAGGAGGCGAAGAAGCCCTACGACCTCGATTTCGCGAGGGCGATGGCGAGGACCGCAAGGGCGTTCGTCGAGGAGTCGGGCCTTGCCCCCTCCATCGCCTTCACCTTCTCCGACGAGATCAACCTCCTCTTCCCGACGGCGCCGTTCAACGGCCGCCTGGAGAAGATCGACTCGGTGGTGGC
>JBFESM010000277.1:0-2100 GCA_041548445.1 Methanothrix sp.
CGGGCTCGCCTTCCATGAATCTGACGGCGGAAATAAAGACGTCGATAACACAGGGGTCATGTCGCTCCCCTGTTTTCTGGCATAGCTCCTCGTACATCTGGTAGGGATCTCGTCCTATCAGATCCCGGGGATGAGAAATCCCGACCAGGCGCAGATCCTCCGCTAAAGAGGGACCGATGTTGGGGATCTCTTCCAATCTGGTATATTGTCCACGATTCATAAATGGTTTAACCGATCAGGCTATAGAGAATTCATAGGTTGAGGCATCTTCACCTGAACTGCTGTGATACGTCCTCAAACTCCTCCTTCCCTACCAGGGGTATGTTCTTGATCTCGTCTCCCAGGAAGTCCAGCGTCTTTAGATCAACCTTCTTGATGTTGAGGTTGTCGTAGGTCCTGTAATAAAATATCCTGTTGGTGATATCCTTGACCGTGGTCCACATGGTATAGTCTGATTGGATCGTACCGTCGCTAATTCTTCCTCGGACCACCCCTTTGGAAATATCAAAGGCGTTCAGAATATGCCAGGCTAAATTAACCCCTTCTTGGGCGTTCTTGGGAGAATAAGCGCTTTGTGTTAGGGCGACGGCGCGGATGAACCGGGATGTCGGCGTGTAATCTCCTGGCATGCCGAGCATACCTGTACCCTGGCCGACGCCGGTCAAGTTTATGCCGGCGATATTCTCGGATGTTATACTGAGGGGCCTCAGGTTAACGTAGTTCTGGAGGTTGATGATGTGCCAGGAGAAGGGCGGCGCATTGGTCATCACTCCCAGGGGGTTATCGTAAATGTTGAGCTCTCCGCCTACGTACTCCACCACGACGCAGTCGCCCTTGGCATCGTATACTATGTAGTGAAGTGGCGTGAAGGAGCCATCGGGAAGGGGTGCATTCCAGACGTGCACTCCGGGCAGGGCCTCTTTGAATTCATCCACAGTCTCAAAGGACCCCAGAGCCCAGGCCACCAGCTCCCCAGGAGCCAGAGCATAGCTGTAGTTCTCAGGGCTCAGGTCCGGGTAGTCTGTGAACTCCGGTAGCCATAGGGCGCTTACCGCCAGGCCGGCATTGTTCATGCCCTCGCTAAAATGGGGCAGGCCAAAGGTGCTAATGCCCAGGATGCCGTGCTTCGTCTTCCAGGATAGGCCTGGCTTGCCTTCCGGAGCTGTTCCCACGTACTGATATCCGATGGGCACTAAGGTGACGTTGCTTTTCATATCGACGATGAACTCCATGGACCGGCCGAGGATTATGTCGCCGTCGGTGGTGTTAATCCTGAAGGCCGTGCAGGCCTGATCTCCAGAGGATTCGGGCATCTTTTCGGGCTGGGGCGACGACTGGGCAGATGTGAGGAATATGCCCATGATCAGAAGTGAAGTGATCAAAGAAAACGCATTCATTATCATATACCTCCTACATTAATATTTACTTAGATTCTTAAATATATGTCGATCAATAAGGGATCGTTGGTTTGGATCATTGAAAGAGGTATCAGAAAAATCCCAGATAATTCCCAGGCACCATGCCGAAAAGGCCGATCCCGACCGCCCGTTGATCCTCACCACCGGCCGGAGGCGGGGAGCACCCCAATTAGCGGCTCCATGACCCGCCGGCTTCATGGATCGGGAGATGTTGCCGAGGATCGACAATGGCTGGCCGATGGGATCGTCTTTCGCGCCGAGGAGCCCGAAGGCCCCCTCGCAGCGGCAGATGGCAGCATCGTACTTTCCGGGTAGCGAAAAGTGAGCGGCATCCGAGCGGATCAAGTTCACTCCCACCCCGGCCGTAGCCGAAGCCGCAGCCCGTCCGAGCATCGCCGAGGAGAGGTCGAGCCCTGTGACAGAATAGCCGCGCCGCGCGAGCTCGATGGAGTGGCGTCCCGTCCCGCATCCGACGTCGAGGATGTGGCCTGCGGGCGGGAGCGAGAGCTCCTCGATGAGAAAGTCCACCTCTCGGATCGTGTTCTTGGTGAAGACGTTATCCTCGTAGACCGGCGCATGCGCATCAAAGAACTCTTCCCACGTGCTCTTCTCTTTCAATAGATCACCCATTTCTTTGCCGAGCTCAGAGCCGAGCCCCTGCCTGAACCGCGGTGCGAGGGCC
>JBFESM010000278.1:0-2049 GCA_041548445.1 Methanothrix sp.
GAGCTTGTGCCCCTCTACGACAAGAAGGTGGCAGAAGCGGGGATGAGCACTGCTGAATGGGGCGAGATCCTCACGACAAAGCTCGACGAGTCGGCGGCGAATGGCGAGCCAATGGTCGTGCTCCTCAGCACGTCGGTATCTGGGACCGGCGAGTACCTCGGTGCTCTAATTGAGTTCCTCGACTACGCCGTATCCGAGGACGCCATCTTCGTCAACGCGAGGGATCTCGTGACGATCGCGAAGACCGGCAACCTCACGCTCCCTGATGGCAGGACATGGGATTGCCCCACCTGCGGCGAGGATGAGGCCATGGACCTCAACATCGTTCTGGTGGAAAAAGAGGACGCAAGTTTGGTCAACGAGAGTGAACCGAACGAAAGTAGCGACCAGGAAGCTGAAGTTGTTGCATAATTCGAAGACTTGGGGGTCGGCACCCCCAATCCTTTCACTTTTCCCAAAAAAAGTCATGAAGCTCAGTTGCGCCTCCCTCTCTTCAGGATCGCCAGACACGCGATCATAACATCGAAGAGCTTCAGCGTCGGGATTATCCGACCTGCCCCCAACTTCAGCACCCGCACGACCGCAAGACGCCTCCCGCCGAAATGGCTCGAGCCCCTTCTGCCCGGCCATCAAGCACTTCTCCTGGTGCCCCTCGCCCGAACCCGGAGGGCGCGGGCCGGCCGCATCCACCTGCCCGGAACCCCCCTCGCTCTGGCTCTCGCTTGTCGCCATCTTGCAGGGGACGTCGAGCACCTCGGCGACCCTGGTCAGAGCTCTGCCCCCGGCCTTCAGGTCGATGAAAGGCACTTAAGCACTCAAAAGTATAAAATTATCTTAAAATGTGGGCGCGATCAATCATTTGCTGGTTATATGCTCCTTCCCTCAGCAAAGTTGCGTGGGCGGAATGCTTGAAATTGGTTGATAAATCCAAAGAGAGCCTATTGATTCTGATTTGTGGGATACTTTGAGGGACGCTCATAGCTCATATGGATCATCCCACATTTATAAAAGAGCTGTTAAACCAAAACAGAACAATACAAAAGAAGAGAAGACAAACGAGCACTTCTCGCCCGTCAGATGATCCCCTTCTCTCTCAGCGCCGTCTTCACCTCGGCGAGATCGGTTTCGATCCTCTGAAACCTCATATCGATGTGGCTCTTCAAATCCGTCCTCAGCCCCCGAATCTCGCCCGTGGTCTCATCCTGCTTGTCGAGCATATGGTCCTGCTTATCGAGCATCTGGTCCATCTTGGAGTCGAGTCCCTGGATCGCTCTTATGGTCGCATCCTGCTTGTTGAGCATCTGGTCCTGCTTGTCGAGCATCTGATCCATCTTGTTCCCCAGATCGCCGAACCCAATCTCCATCCTACTGAATCCATATCGAGTGACGTCCACCAGCTCTTTGAGATACTCGGCAGACTTATCCAACCTCTCATCAGTCTCGCCTTCTCCGACGACCTTGTAAAAGTCCTCGTAGTCGCCCACTGCGATTGAACGCTCTTTCTTGATATCGGTTACATCGATGATGGCGTTTCTAATCTTCAGGGCTTCCGCGAACCTCTGGAGGCCAGCCTCGTCGCCCTCGGCTACGATCTTCACCCTGCCGTCAGGAAGGTTTTGGACCGACCCTTTGATACCTAGATCCTTGGCTATCGTGACGACCTTGGACCTGTACCCAGCTTTTTGAACCTTTCCGGAAACCCAGACCACTAACCTTTCCATCTGTTACGATTAATCGCTTATTTTGATATAACTCTTGTCGTCACAGAGAATGCCTACACCTTACATCCGATACCCTAAGCTTCCCCGGTCTCGACCCCAACGTATTAGGCATAACCCCACCGAGGTCGTCGCTCAAGACGCAGACTTCGAGGCCCACAGTCCCACCGGATGCGATAAGGCCCCGCATCGCTCTTGAAGAGAGATCGTGACCTGCCACCTCCACCGATGTTTAGAGATCTGGAGAGACGCGAGGGAAGGGCGGGGCGAGTTGGACGGTGAGATCGTCCCCCCACCCAGCAGCTGATCTTCTGCCGCGGCGGACCGGCCA
>JBFESM010000279.1:0-2037 GCA_041548445.1 Methanothrix sp.
GCGGCGGGAACGCTCTTGCCCGAGACGTCCGCGATGACCAGGCCTATCTCGTCCTCGGATATGGGTATGAAATCGTAAAAGTCGCCGCCCACCTCCTTGGCGGGGTGGCTGACCGCGGCGAGATCAAAACCTCTCAGCGATGGGATCGTCTCAGGGAGGAAGCTCTGCTGGATCTCGCGGGCGATGTTCAGCTCGAGCCTCTTTTTTTCAAGCTCATCGAAGTACTCGTCCCGCTCCTCTGCCGTCTTTCGCTCCTTTATCAGGTTCGATATCATGAAGGCGAATATCAACATGCCGATGGAGTTGGAGGCTATTACCGGTATGCTGATCTCGCGGGCGACAATGAGGGCTTCCGAACGGGGGTCTGAAATCAAAAGGACGAGAAGCACGTGGAACGCCTCGACGAAGACTGAGAAGATCACCGCCGCTTTCACCCCCAAGAACTTGCGCCGGTTTAATATGTAGACGCAGCCGCCGAAAACTCCCGCAAGGACCGTGGCGATCGAGCACGGCAGTCCCGTAAACCCGCCCAGAAGGTAGCGGTACCCTCCACCGATCAGACCGGCTCCCAATCCAACCAAGGGTCCCCCGACCAGCCCCCCGATCATCGGCCCCAGGTCTCTGACGTTTGCGATCACCCCGAAGATCTCCACGCCCGAGACCGTTCCAAAGACTGAGAAGGCGCCAAATATCAGGACCATAGCCGCCTGGTTCTTAATAGTGAGCTTCCCATCGAGAACTTCGGAGAATTGTCTGGTCCTGGTGATGAGATAGGCTGCGACCACGATGACGCAGATCTTGTCGACTAGGGTCAGTAGCAAGGTGCTTGCTATCGTCGCCATTTCTGCCTTCCTGAGGGCAAGTGTCTGATCAGGGCTGAGTCCGGGAGGTCAGCTCAGTTTCCCGAATTCGGCTATCGCCTCTTCTTCCCCATCGTATATCTCGAAGAGCTGGGTGAACCCGGCGATCTCGAAGGTCTCCCTGACGTAGGGCTTTAAACAGACCAGCTTCAGATCGCCGCCCGCCTTCCTCAGCTGCTTGAGGAACGCCAGCATCACCCGCAGTCCCGAGCTGCTGATATACTCCACGCGGTCGAAGTTTGCAACTATCTTTCTGCATCCATCGCCGATCAGTCCCTCTATATTCCCCTTCAGCTCGTCTGACGATTGGGCGTCCAGCCTTCCTGCCGGGAGAACTATCTTCACGTCGCCTGAACTTTTATCGTCGAATTTCATGGGATCATCTCAAAACGCATCTCGAATTACTTCTCTATCTAGCGGATCTGAAATCAAATTCAGTTTCAGGACAATCGTCTTGCATTCACCGATAAATATGTTCTTTCATCGGTCATCGGTTAAGGTGCTAGAACTACATCTTCATCTTGGTGGTCATCTGGGCGGGTTTCAGAAGGCGGTAAAGTTCGCCTCCTTTCTGAGCCCCTTCTCATACCTGCTATTTTTGAAGATTTATCCAATCCCGAGATTTCTCTTTTCGATCGGAGAAATACAACATAATTTTGTCTTACGCAGGCATGCTTGCGCAAACGTTATATCCTGTAAACTTGACTTTAATCCACTTAAGTTTGGTTGGTGTCGACTTTGTATTTCACATGGCTTGCCGCTTCTGGAATACTGATTGGGATCATCATCTTTGCGCTGAAGGTCAGCCTCGGGTGCGGGCTTGCCAGCCTGAGCCGGAAGGAGACCCTCTGCATCGCAACACTGTACCTGGCTCTATCCCTGACCATGGGCCTGGTCATCGGGCTTATTCCAGAAGGGGCTACAAGCTCGGTTATGAACATGGGCGTTGCGATGCACATGGTCATCGCCCTCCTTTTGGTGGCGATGGGAGTTGCCACCGCAAGGGAGTGGAACAGGCACGGTCGCGACCTGTCCAGAAAGACCTTCTGGATCCTCTCCGTGCCCTGTCCTGCATGTCTTGCCGCCACCTTCCTCTCCTGCAGCGCTCTCGCTGGTCTATTGGAGGTCGCAGGCTGGAAGGTGGGAGCGATCGTGGGCCTCATCTTTTTCATCTCCA
>JBFESM010000280.1:0-2036 GCA_041548445.1 Methanothrix sp.
CGAATGCTTCGCAGCTTGTTAACGTTGGTTGCAGTCGCAATTTGGCTTAATCCCGCTGCGGTTCAATTTACGTATATTATATCGATATAAATTGATGTGTGAATTTTTGACATTAAGTTTCTTGATGAATGTATTGTTGTTTTTTGTCTAAATATCTCTTAATATAGCTCTCTTTAATTTGCCTAAAATCCTCATTTCATCGATAATTTGCATTCAACCACAACTCTTATATATCGACTTCAATCAATATGTTTTTGGTAGTGGCCATGTTGAAAGATAAAATCTTCGGAAAAGGCAGCAGCTGTGGCTGCTGCGGAACACGCATTGTCGGATCGCGACAGATCAACGTTGGAGGGCGCAACGTGGGGATATTGGGACTGGACGAGACATTTCAGGAATACCTCAAGGTGGGAAAGAAGCCTGAAGAACTTACTGGGGACGAGCTGCTGAAAGACCTGAAGAAGCTCAACTTCATAGCTGAGAGCGCCGAAGAAGTGTACAAGAAAGCTTTTTTGAGAGAATACCAGAAGTTCTTTGAAGCCAGGACGAGATGATGCGCCTCCGGTGAGGTGGATGAGAATGTCAGAGAAGATTTGTGTGAATCCAAAGATCGATGATGAGGCGATCTGCAGCCTTACGAGGCTCATCGGCGATCCAGAAAAAGCCAGAACCAGGATCGAGAAACTCACATCTCTGGTTGAGACGATAGAGCTGGAAGACCCCGACGGGGTGGTCGAGGTCTTAAAGGCCGCTGCTGATCCCTGTCGCCTGAGGATCCTCAAACTCCTCAAAGAGGGTGAGCTCTGTGTATGCGAGATCATGACTGCCCTCGACAGGCGCCAGTCTTCCACATCTCACCACCTTTCCGTCTTGAGGGAAGCGGAGCTGGTCAGAGAACGCAGAGACGGCAAATGGTCCTATTACCGGCTCGCAGATGGTGCTGTCGTGGAGATGCTAAAGCAGGCAGAAGTCCTGAAGAAACAATAATCTCTGTAATATAACTTTTGAAGGCGTCTGATATGTTCTTGAACAACTTAGCTGTGGCTACCGATTTCTTCGTGGAGATCGCTGCAGAGCTCGTACTTTTATTCGTAGGCGTGACCTTTCTTGTGGGGCTTATTCAGGAGTACATGCCGGATGAGACCATAAAGAAGATGCTGGGAGGACGGCACAGAGTTCTCGGCGGCGTCCTGGGGGCGGGTTTTGGGTCCCTCACCCCCTTCTGCTCCTGCTCGACGATACCTCTACTTCTTGGAATGCTCAATGCAGGGGTGCCTTTCGCCGCCGCAATGGCCTTCCTGTTGTCGTCGCCCCTGCTGAACCCGGTGATAATCTCGCTCTTCATACTGCTGATGGGCTGGAAGGTGACGGCCCTCTACTTCGTCGTGACCTTCGTGGTTGCGGTTGTCATCGGCCTCCTCCTGGATCGTCTCGGCTTTGCCAGCCAAGTAAAGCCGATGGTCGCCATACGCAGCTGCTGTGATGGTGAGATGGCAACGGACGCCAGATCGAGAATACGACGTTCTGCCTCCTTCGCATTCACCCTCTTTCGCCAGCTGATGCCCTTCCTTCTTTTGGGAGCTGGCATCGGGGCTTTTATTCACGGGTTTGTGCCCCAGGAGCTTGTCTCTCGCATCGCAGGGCCGGACAATCCCCTCGCCGTTCCCGTCGCCGCCATCATCGGCGTGCCGATCTACATCCGGGCCGAGACTATACTCCCCATCGGCCTCGCCCTAACCCAGAAGGGGATGAGCGTCGGAGCCGTTCTGGCTCTGGTGATAGGCGGTGCGGGAGCCAGCATACCCGAGTTGACGCTTCTGTCGGCCATATTCGAGAAGAAGCTTTTAGCAGCCTTTCTGCTCACCATCTTCGGCATAGCTGTGGCCGTGGGGTTCCTGGCCAACTTAGTGGCAGCGATCTGAAAAAGATGGCTCTTCGCTATTTGGTGTGGGTAAAGGATAACCATCTTATCATATCGTGCTTCCGAATAATAAGCATGTCAATCTCACAAGAGGATCTTTTCAAGCTGGCCCTGA
>JBFESM010000281.1:0-1992 GCA_041548445.1 Methanothrix sp.
CATGCCTACCAGGGGAGCCTGCGCTCGGTGGAGCGCTACGTGGGGTCGCGCTTCCCGAAGCCGAAGCGGCGGGCGCGCCGCCGGGTCGAGACCCCACCGGGCGCCCAGGCCCAGGAGAACGCCCCCGGCGAAGGCGGCCGCCAACCTCGTGGCCGAATCGGGGCCGAACCGATCCGCCCAGAGGGCCGGTACCGTCTCGGGCCGGAACTCTCCCGACAGGCTCGCCGAGAGGAACGCCCCGAGGACGATCCCCGCCACCAGCATCACCTCCCAGTCGACGACCGGCTCGAACTTCCGATAGTAGGCCTTATCCCGGACCTTCGGTCCGCGAAATATCCTCTCGATCATCCCGCTCGTCCTGCTGTAGGCGGTGGAGCAGCCTATCGGCTTGTCGGAGAGGAGGAAGGCGAGGATGTTCAGAACCCCTATCCCCACCCCCGCGATGTAGGGGGACCACTCCTTCATGCTCAGGTATTCGATCATAATTTCACCTTCGTTGAGCGATCGAGGACGTTGTGGTCTATTAGGCCGAAATATACTAAATAGGTTCTTCCGGGATTTCCGAGCTTTCGCCGAAGAGGAGGAAAAACCCGAGCCCACCCAAACTTTTTGTATCTCTTGCGAAGTAATCCAAAGCTCAGATGAGATCCTCCTCGATCCTGGCCTTTACTTTGCTGGCTGCTTCCACGAAAGGCCCGGGCCTTAGGGGCGCCAGCTAAGGTGAGATCGTCCCGAGGACCGAAGCTGAGCTGGCTGGACCTGCCCACATACCACGTCGAGAGGACTTAGGATGAAATTTAGGCTTTTGGCCTTGACCGAAGCTGCGAGGGTCTTTCCATGTGCTCATAACTTTCGCTCTCTCGTAATCTGACCCTGGCTTAGCCTCCGCCTTGGCTTCCCGCACCGTAGTCGGTCCTGGAATGAACTGTTCCCTGCAACTTGTACCCGTTGTCTAGAACTCGTTTTTCATCGCATGGGACGATTCAAAAAATTCAGATCATCTATTTTTTCGTTAACGCAAGGCCTATATGGTTGTGGCATCTTAACTGTATGAATAAAAAGAAAATTGAGTGGGGATATCGATGAGCGAAAGAGATTTGATAACCATGTTTTTGGCAGTCCTCCTCTTCGTCGGCCTATCTTCCGGGCAGGATGAAGAGACAGGAACGATTGTGGAGCTTGCGATGACGTCAGAGAATCTGAGCACCCTCGCAACGGCCATCGAGACCGCGGGCCTCGGAGAGGCCCTGAGCGGTGATGGGCCCTTTACGGTCTTTGCTCCCACAAATGCGGCCTTCGAGGATCTGCCGGAGGGGACCCTTGAGACGCTGCTGAACGACACCGGGGCCCTGACCGAGGTTCTGACCTATCACGTGGTCGAGGGAAGATACATGGCTTCTGACGTTGTCAACCTGACCTCAGTCCCAATGCTCCTGGCAGGAGGAAACCTCACCATCAACGTCACCGACGCTGGCGTGATGGTGAACGAGGCGAAGGTCGTTCAGACGGATATCGAGGCTAGCAACGGGGTCGTCCACCTGATAGACGCCGTTCTGATTCCGCCCTTCGAAGAGGAGATGGCTGAGACGATGGGAGAGGGCCAGACTGCGTGTGTCAGCGAGAGCACAAGAGACCTCCTCCAGAGCCTTAACATCACCAGGTTCCGGGAGGGCAACATAACGGCCTGTCCGGTCGAAGAAACGATAACCGATCCTACCTGCCTCAGCACGACGCCATGCACTTGAGCTGGAAGGGGCATCGGCCTCTCCGGTTCATATTTTTAAAGTCTTTTTATGACGGCTCGCTTTTGACCCTTCAGTTGCAGTACCCCTTTTTCGGGAATGCAGGACCAGAGACGGGAGATCGCGTCGTTGAGCGTCCAATTATCTGGCAACCGAATTAGAGGTTCCCAACTGGTGACGAAACTCCCCCAACCTTTTTGTACATCTGCGAAGAAACCCAAGCTCAGATGAGACCCTCTTCGATCCTGGC
>JBFESM010000282.1:0-1990 GCA_041548445.1 Methanothrix sp.
CCACCGCGGCACCGGCTCCAATCACCTGGGCGATGAACTGGTCGACGTTCCCCTGGAGAAGACCGGAGTAGCCGCCGACCGCCTCGACGGCGAAGATCCCCGTGGCGACGGCGCCCCAGAGGCCGCCCATGCCGTGGACCGCCCAGGCGTCCAGGCTCTCGTCGAGCCCTTTGCCGACCCTGAAGAGGAGCGCCATGTAGCAGAGAACTCCCGCGACCCCGCCGATCACAATGGCCGACATGGCGTCGACGAAACCCGCCGCCGGGGTTATCGCAACAAGCCCCGCGATCCCGCCGCTCACCATGCCCAGAGCGCTCGGCTTGCCCTTGACCCAGGAGGCGAAGAGCCACGCGAGAGCGCCAGCGGCGGCGGAGGTGTTCGTCACCACGAAGGCGTTCGCGGCAAGGCCGTCGGCGGCAAGGGCCGATCCTGCATTGAACCCAAACCACCCAAACCAGAGGAGGGCGGCTCCGAGCATCGTCATGGGGATGTTGTGGGGCTCCATGTCGTGGTCGCCAAACCCGATCCTTTTGCCGATGACAAGAGCGAGGGCGAGGGCGCCGAAGCCGGAGCTTATGTGAACAACGGTGCCCCCAGCAAAGTCGAGGGCCCCAAGCTGGCTTGCCCAGCCGCCGCCCCAGGCCCAGTGGGCGAGGGGATCGTAGACGAGGGTCGTCCAGAGAATTCCGAAGACTATGAACGATCCGATCCTCACCCTCTCAGCCACGGCAGAGGTTATTATAGCGAGAGTGATCCCAGCGAAGACGAGCTGGAAGGCCATGAACAACAGGCCCGGTATCGTCATCTCTCCCGTGTGCATCCCGACTCCCCTCAGCCCCAGGAAGTCGAGGCCTCCTATGAAGCCCGCTATGTCTGTCCCGAAAGACAGGCTGTAGCCGACCAGCACCCACTGGACGCTGACCAGGGCCAGGGCCAGGAAGGAGAGGCCGATCATGGAGACGACGTCCTTCTTTCGGACGAGGCCTCCGTAGAAGAGCCCGACTCACGGCGTCATCAGCATGACCATCGCCGTTGCGACCAGGATCCAGGCCGTATCGCCACTGTCTAAAACCATAATTCACCACCAATCGATATTACAAATTCGCAGTCTCTTAATTGACCATTCAATGCGTCCGACTTAACCGACGAGCAGAATATGGTCAGGGGATTTATAAAGAGATTTGATAAAGTTTCATAGTGGTTATGAAGAGAGCTTAACCGGTATGTTTCGATCTTATCCAAGAAAAATCGAGATCATTTGCCAGAAGGCTTACACCATATCAGAGCGGTTCAGGACTCGGGGTAGTTATTACAATCTCCAAAAAACCTTTTATGTCAATAAATTAAGTAATGATCGATGGTGATGTTTTCGCCTGAAGCTGGTTGCAGGCGTGCCCTCGCAGGGCTCGCGGTCGCGCTTCTCCTGGCGGGGCTGGCGCAAGGGGCCACGATCACCGTCAGCCCCGGCGAGAGCATCCAGGCGGCGATCGATGCGGCGAGCCCTGGGGATACCATCCTGGTGGAGAGCGGCACTTATAACGAGAACGTGAACGTTACCAAGACCCTGATCCTGAAGGGAGTCGGGATGCCCGTGGTAGATGCGCAGGGCATGGGAAGCGCAATTACCTTGAGCGCGGATGGAATCTGGCTCGAAGGATTTGTTGCAACTAACTCAGACAATTGGTCATACGCAGGAATTGAAGTGATTTCCAGTGGCAATACAGTCAATGGCAATATTGCTATCTACAACGACTGTGATGGCATCTATCTCTCTGGTTCTGAGAACAACATCAGCGAAAATAGCGTCAGCTACAATGAAGAGGATGGCATCTCCCTAGATTCCGAGAAAAACAATCTCAGTAGAAACAACGTTAGATACAATCATTATGGCATCCACTTATCGGGTTCTAGGAACAATAATATCAGCCAGAACAACGTCAGCTACAACGAAGAGGATGGCATCCGCATCTCTGGTTCTGAGAACAACGCC
>JBFESM010000283.1:0-1971 GCA_041548445.1 Methanothrix sp.
ATACTGAATACCCCGCTGCTTGTGGAGGCGTGCGCGCTTTTTTGACTTTTCAAGAAGCACTATACAGCTCAGCTGCGGATTTCGCCGTCATTCTGAGAGTTCTTCCTCGGACTGCCCGACCACAGCTACAGATACTCCTCCACCGGCTCGTACATGAAGCTCTTCAGGACTGAATCGTCCTCTTCATAAATCGCCCGGATGTCCCTCATCAGATCCTCGCGGTCCAATTCTGTCATCTCCTCCAGCTCGGGCGCGATCGTCTCCAGGATCAGGTACATCTCGTCCTCCAGAAACTCGACGCCCCCGAAGTCGTAGTACATGTGGTAAAGCTCGACGAAGAGGTCTTTTAAGAGCTTCAGGGATTCTGGCTTTTCGAAGAGCATGATCAATCGCCTCATAGAGGATACCTTCTCCACGAATAGGTCGGGGTCTGTATCGAGGAACCCGTCTTTCAGTCCTCGAACCTCTCTATTGAGGTCGCCGAGGTCTCCGGTCAGAAGATGTCTGAACTTCGGCTCGGCGCGCATGATGCTCTTCAGAAGGGCGACGAGCTCCTTCTTGGATTTCTTTTCGAGAATTCTGATTGTCTCGTCGAGGGACTCGACCTCGGGGTCATCGGCGAGCCTGTAGAGTAGGGCCGCCAGGTGTTTGCAGTTGCCGTAGGTGTCGAAGTAGGGGCAGGTGCAGCGAAGCATCATCCTTTCCGGGTCGAACTCGACGCTGTAGGTGGCGGTGCCGTGAACCTTCGCCAGTACGACGCCGTCGACGATGATGGGGTCGTCCACCCGATCCTCCTCGAAGTACCTTCGTCCCCTATCCAGAATCTTGTCTTGGAAGCGGCCCTCGAACTCCTCTCTCTTAAGTGGTCTAGTCTTCATGATCATCTCTCGTGGCGGGTTTCGATCAGATCTGTATTTTGACGTATCACGTATGACCTGATCCGAATTTCTAATTTTCTTATGGCTACGACGAGGGATGCCCCTCTGTCTCCTGGCCTCTCAAAGTCAAAACCAGAGCTTGGTTTGGAGCCAACAGCAGACCACCGCCAAAAGTATTTACCATCAGAAATGAAGTAATTCCAAGGAACCATTTTTGAGGGCGATTTCTTGGCGAGCTACAACGATATGCCCCCGGAGACTCTGCGGGAGAGGGCAAAGCTTGCGCTCTCGCGCCTTGAAAGCTGCGACGTATGCCCCCGAGGGTGCGGGGCCAATCGGCTGGAGGGGGAACTCGGGTACTGCAGGAGCGGCCGCCAGGCCAAGGTGTCGAGCTTCACCCCCCACTTCGGCGAGGAGGTGCCCCTGGTGGGTGCCCACGGTTCGGGCACCATCTTCATGAACGGGTGCAACCTCGCTTGCGTCTTCTGCCAGAACTACGAGATCAGCCAGCTGGGCGAAGGGCGGGAGGTCTCGGCAAAGAAGCTCGCCGAGATGATGATCTGCCTCCAGGAGGGCGGCTGCCACAACATCAACTTCGTCACCCCCACCCACTTCGTACCCCAGATCCTGGTGGCGCTCGTTGAGGCGAGGGAGATGGGCCTCTCCGTACCTCTCGTCTACAACTCCGGAGGCTACGACTCCGTCGAGACCCTCCGGCTCCTCGACGGGATATTCGACATCTACATGCCCGACGCCAAGTACGGGACCGACTCGGCCGCCAAAAAGTACTCCGACGCCCCCAATTACACTCGGATCATGAAGGCGGCGATCCTGGAGATGCACCGACAGGTGGGGCCTTTGGAGATCGACGAGGACGGGGTCGCCGTCCGGGGCCTTCTCGTCCGCCACCTGGTCCTGCCCGAGAACCTGGCGGGGACCGCCGAGGTGGTGAGGTTCCTCGCCGAGGAGGTCTCGCCCGAGACCTACCTGAACGTGATGGCCCAGTACCACCCCTGCTACAAGGCTTACAACTATCCGGAACTCTCCCGGCCGATCACCTTGAGGGAGTATGGCGAGGCAGTCACCCTGGCAA
>JBFESM010000284.1:0-1956 GCA_041548445.1 Methanothrix sp.
AGACGGCTTCATCCTCAAGGCGGGCTCCCCCTCCTGTGGGATCAAGAACACCAAGGCCTACCCCACCGCCGGAAAGTCGGCGGCGTTGTCTCAAAGGGAGGCCGGGATCTTCGGCGCCACCGTGCTGGCTCGGTATCCGGATCTGGCGGTGGAGGACGAAGGTCGGCTTCGAAACCCACGGATCAAGGAGCACTTTCTCACCAAGCTCTTCACCCTCGCAAGCTTTCGGGGGGTCGAGAGGTCAGGCTCGATGAATGAGCTGGTCGGTTTCCAGACCGAGAACAAGATGCTCCTCATGGCCTACCACCAGACCGAGCTGAGGGCCCTCGGGAATATCGCCGCAAACCACGACCACCGGCCCTTCGACGATGTGGCCCGCGATTACGAGGCCCACCTCCTGCGAGCGCTCTGCCGGGCCCGGAGGTACACCTCCAACATCAACGTCCTCATGCACATCCTCGGATACTTCTCGGACCGGCTCTCCGCTGGGGAGAAGGCGATGTTTCTGGAGAACATCGAAAGGTACAGAGACGGCAAGATCACCATCTGCCCCAACACCACCCTCCTCAAGTCCTGGATCGCAAGGTTCGATGACGACTACCTCGCTCGCCAGACCTTCTTTGAGCCCTACCCCGAAGATGTGATCGAGGTCGATCCGGTCGTCTCCCACAAGGGAAGGGACCTCTGGAAATAGGTACGTAGAAAAAGTGATATCACACGACGACGATTAATTGACAATCATGAACCCCGAACCCGCGACACTCACCCCGATAGGCGTCGTCCACTGCGACTTCGGCGAGCCGTCAGACCCAAAGACCATGAGAAACTCCCTCTCCGTCCTCGAGATCGACGAGAAGTACCGGGAAGCCCTGGAGGGGATCGAGAAGTTCCGCCACATCTTCGTGATATACCACATCCACCGCGCCCTGGGCTACGACCTCAAAGTCCACCCCATGGGCGACGAGTCGATCCCGAAAAGGGGCCTCTTCGCCACCCGAACTCCGAGGAGGCCAAACCCCATCGGCCTCACGGTGGTGGAGGTCCTGAACGTCGAGAAAAACAAGATCACCGTCACGGGCCTAGACGCCCTGGACAAAAGCCCCATCCTGGACATCAAACCCTACGAGGAGCACTTCGATTCTCCAAGAGGAGTCGAGGCAGAGAAGGACCCCGATTACAGGCCCGAGGAAGGCTGAGAGAGGGAGAGGGGGTGCCCATCAGCCGGAATGCGGGAGGGAGAGCGGGGGGTCGAGGGAGGGGAGACGAGGGCGAAGGGGAGGGATCTTCGTCTTCATCCGTCTCCATTCGTCTTCATCCCGGAAAAATATTAATATCGAGGCAGCGCAAATAAAGTCCAGAGGTGAAGAATTTGAGAATCCCAACTCTTCTTGCACTGGCATTGCTGGCGACCGTCGTCGCGGCTTACGCCTCCGAGGAGCCTGCCACCGAAACCGGGTACACCATCGACCTGGCCACCGACGAGGCCCTCGGAACCTTCCTCGTCGACGGTGAGGGCATGACCCTCTACTACTTTGCAACAGACGTTCCGGGAAGCGAAGCGAGCGCCTGTTACGGCACCTGCGCCGAACGCTGGCCCGCCTTCTTCGCGGACGTAATCGAAGTTCCCGCGGAGCTGGAACAGACCGACTTCAACGGCATCGAGAGAGACGACGGCACCATCCAGACCACCTACAAGGGATGGCCCCTCTACCGCTACTTCGAGGATGAGGCGCCCGGCGACGTCAAAGGCCAGGGCGTGGGCGGCGTCTGGTTCGTCATCAGCCCCGAGAACTTCCCCCCTGAATGAGAAGGGCTCAGGGGCCACCATTTTTTTGAGGCGTCCGCCGCCCGTTGCCCGCCTCTCGGAATCTTTAAACGTTGAAGAACTGGATAGGGGCCTCGGTGATAAAATTGAAGATCAAAACCGTTCTGGCCCTGGCGATCGCGTCGGTGGCC
>JBFESM010000285.1:0-1951 GCA_041548445.1 Methanothrix sp.
CAGAAGAAAATTCGAAAGGAGCCATGAGGGGAGAGACGATCGCCTACTTTTCGATGGAGATCGGCCTCGCGGAGGAGATCCCCACCTATGCTGGGGGCCTTGGAACCCTCGCCGGTGACACGATCAGGTCCAGCGCCGATCTCGGGTTGCCCCTGGTCGCCGTCACCCTCATCAGCAGGAAGGGGAGCTTCCGGCAGGAGCTGGACCCCTGGGGGAGACAGATCGAGCATCCTGTGGTCTGGGACCCATCAGAACTGATGGTGCGGCTGCCAGAAAGGGCGAGGGTCCGGATCGAAAAGAGGGACGTCGCCGTCGCTGCATGGCAGCACATTCTTGAGAGCCCCACCGGCGGCGCTGTCCCTGTCCTCTTTCTCGACACCGACCTTGAGGAGAACTTCTCGGAAGATAGAAAGATCACTGACGTCCTGTACGGCGGTGACGAGCGGTACCGCCTGAAGCAGGAGATAATCCTCGGGATCGGGGGAGTGAGGATCCTCGATGCCCTCGGGTTTCGTATCAGAAAGTACCACATGAACGAAGGCCACTCAAGCCTCCTGGCTCTGGAGCTATTGGAACGGTGCGGAAAGGACCCAAAGAAGGTCCAAAAAAGGTGCGTCTTCACCACCCACACCCCGGTTGAGGCGGGCCACGACAGGTTCTCCTACGATCTCGCCGGTGAGTTGATGGAAGACGGCGACAAAATCGAGATGCTGAAGAGGTTTGGTGGCGCCCAACGGCTTAACATGACCCTCCTCGCCCTCAACTTATCAAATTACATAAATGGCGTCGCAAAAAAGCACCGGGACGTATCCAGCGCCATGTTTCCCGGCTACGTCATCCACTCTGTGACCAACGGCGTTCACTCCTACAGATGGACCTGTCCCTCGTTCAGGGAACTATACGACCGCTACCTTCCGGGCTGGGCGAACGAGCCCGAGCTTCTGGTGAGAGTCGACATCATCCCCGACGATCTGATGGTGGAGGCTCACTCCAAAGCTAAGAAGGACCTGATCGATTTCGTCAACAGATCGACGGGGACCGAGATGAAACCCGAGGTTTTGACCCTGGGGTTTGCAAGACGATCGACGGAGTACAAGAGGCCGACCCTCCTCTTCTCAGACCTGGAACGGCTCAGGAGGATAAACTCCCGCGGCGGGATCCAGATTGTGATGGCCGGAAAGGCCCATCCGAAGGACCTCCAGGGAAAGAGGCTGATCGAGGAGATCTTCGGCCACGCGAGAACCCTCAAGGGCGAGATCGAGGTTGCATACCTGGAGAACTACGAGATGGATCTCGCGGCTAAGATGGTCTCGGGGGTAGACGTCTGGTTGAACACGCCGCTTCGGCCCCGGGAGGCCTCGGGCACCAGCGGGATGAAGGCTGCCCACAACGGCGTCATAAACTTCAGCGTTCTGGACGGCTGGTGGATCGAGGGCTGGATCGAAGGGGTGACCGGCTGGTCGATAGGACCCGAGCCCGGCGAGGAGCTCTCCTTCGAAGAGGGGAGGAGGCGGGACACGGACGACCTCTACAGCAAGCTGGAGTACATGATCGCCCCGACTTTCTATCATCGAAAGGACGAGTGGGTGAGGATGATGAACAACTCTATAGGGATGCTCGCCTACTACTTCAACAGCCACAGGATGATGAGAAGGTACGTCACCGAGGCTTACCTGTGAGCGGATAGAAATCGAACCGATTGGTCGGAGGTGGGATTGAGGGTGGTAATTTTGGCCAATCTTTGGATCCGTCCAATATTCTCATCTAAACCCCCATGAGCCGATGGGCTCACACACGACGGATGAAAAACTGGCTCTTCGCTATTTGGTGTGGGTAAAGGATAACCATCTTATCATATCGTGCTTCCGAATAATAAGCATGTCAATCTCACAAGAGGATCTTTTCAAGCTGGCCCTGAACTTGCAGCCGCCCTGGTATATCGACTCAATCG
>JBFESM010000286.1:0-1946 GCA_041548445.1 Methanothrix sp.
GAGCGGCTATCCATCAGACCCCGCCACCATTCGGTTCCTCGAAACTTGGGTGAAAGAGCACGGCGACCTTCCGCCCTTTGCGAGACGCAGCTGGAAGACCGCCGAACGGATAAAAGCTAGATTTATATAGACTTCCCGTGGTGTAACTTGCGAGGGATCTGATTTGGATATCGAGGACACACTGCTCATGATTCCAGGGCCGGTCAAGGTGCCCCAGAGGGTGCTGCGGGCCATGTCAAAGCCTATGATCAGCCATAGAAGCTCCGACTTCGAGACGATCTACGACGACTGCAGGTCGCGTCTCAAGGAGCTATTCGATACGAAGAACGACGCCGTGGTCCTGAGCGGCAGCGGAACCGCCGGCATGGAGGCGGCCGTGGGCGGCATCATCGGAAAAGAGGACAAGATCGTCACCGTGACCAACGGCAAGTTCGGGGAGAGGTTCACGGAACTGGGTGACCGGTACGGTACAGCCGTTCCTCTGGACTTCACCTGGGGCACGCCCTTCGACCTGGACCGGATAGAGGCAGCTCTTGAAGAGGGAGCAAAAGCCATCGCCATGGTCCACAACGAGACCTCTGTCGGGATCGTCAACCCGGCTAAAGAAGTTGGAAAGCTCGCCCGAAAATACGACGCCATATTCATCGTAGACGGAATATCATCCGTAGGCGGAAACGAGTTTCTCACCGACGAGTGGGGCGTCGACATCGCCATCACCGGATCTCAGAAGTGTCTTGCAGTCCCCCCAGGCCTTGCCATGGTGGCAGTTAGCAAGAAGGCCGAAGATATGCTGGAGGACGGCAAAGGCGGCTACTATACCGACCTCAAGGCCCACCTCGATAAGTCAAGAAAGAACCAGACGCCTTACACTCCAGCCGTCTCACTCTTCTATGCCCTCCAGGAGGCGCTCCAAATCGCCGCTGAAGAGGGCTTTCCTGAGAGACGGGCTCGGATGGCAAGGCTCGCCGAAGGGGTAAGAGAGGCGGCACTGGCCCTCGAGATCGAGCTATTCCCCCAGGTTAACGAGCACTCCCACTACTCCAACACCGTCACCGCCATGAAGATGCCCAGCAACATCACCGACGGCCAGCTTCGCGGAGGAATGCGTAAGCGTGGCGTCGTCGTCTCCGGCGGTCAGTCGAGCCTTAAGGGCAAGATATTCAGGATCGGAACCATGGGCGCCTGCACCGAGGCCGACGTTCTCAGGACCATTCAGACCCTGGAGCTGGTCCTGGAGAAGGAAGGCGTGATAACCTCTCTGGGAGCCGGAGTCGAGGCGGCAAGCAAGGCGATCGACGCGTGAAGCCCGCGTCAACATTTTTCTTTTGGTGGCAGCTGCCCATCAGTTCAAACGTTAACATTTAATATAGACATCTCTTATAACCTCAGGGGTAATTTCAGAAATGATCTCAGAAACCAGGCGGGTCGTGAAAGCTTGAGATATCCAAAATGCGCATTACTCGTTTTTGTCATTGTCACACTAATCCTGACTCCAGCTCTTGGCCAGTCGGAAGCTTCGATGAGCTTCCAGCAGGTCGGAACTTCAAAGATGCCCTTCAACGTCAACCAGCCTATCGTCTATAAAGTTCACCTGACAAATGCGATGACATGCCCCATGCGTTACGTGGTGAATATGGAAGTCGGGCCCGACTACACCGATTACACCGCCTCAAAATTGTACACAGCTGACATCAGCCTCACAGCCCACTCATCCCAAGACGTCAACTTCGACGTCAACTTCAGGTCGCCGGAGATGAGCCGCGGCTCCTTTGGGAAATGGGCTTCTGACGAAAACGAGACCACCGCCTGGGAGAAGGGATGGTACCGCGCAGTTATCACCCCCCTCGTCGGAGATCCGGTTACCCTGGAAGGCTACGATGGACAGCCCGCCCTGATCAAGATGATCACCGTCTACAAGAACGCCGAAGTCACCCCAAAGATGGGCA
>JBFESM010000287.1:0-1936 GCA_041548445.1 Methanothrix sp.
ACAGCAGTATGCGCAGGCGATGGCAGAATCAGAAGCCTGCCAGGACACTGAGTGAGGGCCGAGAGCTCATCTCAGCGGGGCTGCGGCGCGAGTCGTGCTCCGCTTAAGCAGCATCACAATCGCAGGGCGCTTGACCGCGAACATCCGCCATTCGGCGAGCGCCACTTCGCCCCGATCCGGCTCGTTGGGCCCTGGGAGCACCGCGGTTCCGGCCGGGTCCCGGAGCAGAAGGACCTGGGCCGCCCACTTTTCCGCCCGCGAGTTTTCAGCTGAACTTTTGCCACCGCCCGGCGCGGGACCTCTTTCGGCCGATGCTGGGGGCGCGGCTCTTCCGCCTCAAGGACGGGGGGGCGGTGGAAGTGAATTCGATGCGTTTTACAGGCGAATGCTGGTCGGTGACCAGCTAACCGAACAATCGTGGCCGATCTGATTGATCTATCGACCCGAAGCCGGGACAAGAACAAGCCATTTCGAAATGGCCAATCAAATGGCGGCCAGATCCATTCCCCGCTCGTTTAATGCCCTCAACTCCCCAAAGCCGGGATAGTCCCATTTAAATTTAATCTATTGTGAGAAAGGTTCAATAAGTATCAAATCAGGATATAATTTAGGTAGTCGAACAAAAGCCCGGACGGACTATTTCGGATGGCTTCAAAGATTGATCGTTAGGGCGAATTGATCCGTTTGAATGCCGCCGTTATCAATTGCATACGAGTCTGACCCTGAAATTCATAAGGATGAGAAGAGGTGGATGAAATGAAAGAAAACGAGAAAGGCCGCGTTGAAGGGAGAACGGCGATAGTCACCGGCTCGACTTACGGCATAGGCGAGGCGATAGCAAAGGTCCTGGCAGGCGAAGGCGCGATCTCGATCATCACCGGAAGGACGGAGGAAGATGGTGAGAGGGTTGCTGAGGAGATCAGATCTGCGGGCGGAGCCGCAGAGTACTATCCCCTGGACGTGACCGACGAGAAGAGGGTCGAGGAGGTGGCGAGAGCCGTTCGCGAGAAGTACGGCAAGATAGACATCCTGGTGAACAACGCCGGGATCTCCGGACCCAACAAGCCGATCCACGAGTACACGAGGGAAGAGTGGGAGCGGGTCTTCGACGTGAACGTCACCGGGGCCTTCCTCTGCACCAAGTACGTCGTCCCCTACATGAAGAAGGGCGGCGGCGGGAATATCGTCTACATATCCTCGATATACGGAATCGTCGGAGCCCATGACATTCCCGCCTACCACGCGACGAAGGCCGCAAACAGGATCATGGCCAAGACGGGCGCCCTTTTCTATGCAGAAGACAACATAAGGGTGAACTCCGTCCATCCGGGCTTTATCTGGACGCCATTGGTCGAAAACTTCCTCGAAGAGCAGTCGCAAAAGTCGGGGGTGCCCGCGGCGGAGTTGAGAGCTAAGCTGGACTCGGAGCATCCGATAGGCCACATTGGCGAGCCCGACGACATCGCCTACGGGGTGCTTTACCTGGTCTCGGACGAGGCCAAGTTCGTGACAGGGTCTGAGCTGATCATTGACGGTGGCTACACCACCAGGTGACCTACCTCATCTGCACGGGAAAAATTATGAGATATATTACAATCAGCCTCGATGATGAGGACTTCAGGCATCTATCGAAGGCTAAAGGCGACAGAACCTGGAGAGAGTACATAATGAAGGACGTTCTGAACCAGCGCCGACGGCAAAAGCTGCAGACGTTGACGTAACGCGAATAGTTGAGAAGTAAAAATCGGAATTGGGAGCTTCAAGCGCTCCCTTTTCCGACTCAAGCCGTATTTTTCCCTCAAGCCGCCCACTTTCCTGCCCGCGAGTTTTCAGATGAATTTCCGCCTCCGACCGGCGCGGGACCTCTTTTGGCCGATGCTGGGGGCACAGCTCTTCCGCCTCAAGGACGGGGGCGTCCGGGAGGTGAGGCTGGAGG
>JBFESM010000288.1:0-1936 GCA_041548445.1 Methanothrix sp.
AGGGTCATGACGTCTGGGAGAATGCCACTGTGCTCCTTTCCAAACCACCTGCCCGTCCGCCCGAAGCCGGTCTGGACCTCGTCGAGGATGAGAAGAGCGCCGCAGTCGTCGCAGATCTGGCGGGCCGCCCTCAGGTACTCCGGGTGGGGTACGTTGACGCCCCCCTCGCCCTGGACCGGCTCCAGGATGACCGCCGAGGTCTCTTTCGAGACCGCCGACTTCAGGGCTTCGGGGTCGTCGTAGGGGACAAAATACGCCTCGTTGAGGGGGCGGAAGGGCTCTCTGTAGACCGGCTTGTAGGTCGCGCCCAGGGAGCCGAGGGTTCTGCCGTGGAAGGAGTGGACCGCGGCCACGATATCCGACCTGCCCGTCGCCCTTCTGGCGAGCTTCAGGGCCGCCTCGACACTCTCGGCCCCGGAGTTGCAATAGAAGGCTCTGTCCATCCCGGTGAGGGTCTTCAGCTCCTCGGCGAGGAAGACCTGGTTTTCGGTGTAGTAGAGGTTCGATGTGTGGATCAGCTCTTTCGCCTGCCTGGCTATCGCCTCGACGACCGAAGGGTGGCAGTGGCCGACGGTGTTGACGGCGACCCCGGCGACGAAGTCCAGGTACTCGCGCCCCTCAGCGTCCCAGACCCTCGCCCCGGCACCCTTCACCAGGAGGATCGGCTGGCGAGTGTAGGTCTGGATGACCGACTCCCTCTCCAGCTCCACGATCCGGGCGGTTCTCACAGCGCCTGACAAATCGGCTTTCGACTTCACCTTCCCCCTCTCCTTCCCCTCAGCCATCTCCATTTTTTCATCGCTTTGATTCTGGGTCATAGAACGCTCCGTGCAAATTTGAGGCTGGCCTGAATCTGGCGGCCCACGTCACCACTCACGATCTCCATGTGGCCGGGGTATAGGACCTCCACATCGAGCTTTGTCAGCCTCTCGATGGAGCTGATCAGGTCCGCATCGCAACCGGCGAAGAGGTCGGTCCTGCCGATGTTCCCCTGGGGGAATACGGTGTCCCCCGAGAAGAGGACCTTCGCCCTCGGCTCGTAGAGGCAGATCCCGCCCGGCGAGTGGCCCGGGGTGTGCATCACCTCAAGCTTCCATTCCCCGAGGTCGATGACGTCCCCTTCCTTGAGGGTTCCATCCGCCTCGATCTCCGGGGCCGAGAGGCCGAAGAGGTAGGCGACCGTGGCCATGTCGTCCCCGAGAGAGCCCGCCTCATCCTCATGGATCAGAACCCTCGCCCCCGTCGCCTCCTTGAGCCGGGGCACCCCGCCGGAGTGATCGTGATGGCTGTGGGTGAGGATAATCATCTCGATCTTTTGGGGGTCGATGAGCTTTTTGATCTTTCGAAGCGTAGGCTCCGGGTCCATCCCTGCATCGATGAGGACCGGGACCTCATCGAGGATCAGGTAGACGTTGCCGTCGAAGGGCGAGCCTGAGACCTTGTGCACTTCCACCATTCCAACACCTCCTCAGAGGATGGGCTCCATCGATATATTAGTTTGGCACCGGGTTTGAGGAGGTTCGGCGACGATTCGAAGACGGTTTGATGCAGGTCCGGGGCAGCTCGTCGATCGGACGGAGTAACAACCTTTTAAGAAAATAGATCAACTTGGGTACGTCAGGGACTTCCCCTCAACGTTATCATCCCTAAAACCTACGAAGATCGGGCATGTTGGATGAAAAGAAGATCACCTCCCAATCGGGCTCGCCGATGGGCCTTGCCCTCTACTACGACGACCCCAGCGCCGTCCCGCCTGAGGAAGTGAGGTTCAAGGTGGCGATCCGCGTTCCCAAAAACACGCCCGCGATCTCCGAAGGAGAGGCGGCGGTGGAGGAGCTTGCGGCGGCCGAGGTGGCATATCTGACCGTCAGGGGGCCCTACACCAACCTCGAAGACGCCTACAGCCAGCTCTTCGGCTGGGTCTTCCAGCATGGGC
>JBFESM010000289.1:0-1916 GCA_041548445.1 Methanothrix sp.
AAATGCAAGTTCATTTTCGAATCAACTTTTGATCCTGCCCACCCTCTCATGAAAATGGGTTGACTATGATCTCGATACATATCGAGTTTCATATTTCGGGCATGAGCCTTCGGATCGTATTTGAAATCCCCTTAATTTGGGCACATAATTACCCATCTTCGATAGAAATACTTAGACGTTATCTAAAAATCCAAAAATGAAAAGGAAGCCTGAAGAGTGGGCGAAGCGGGAGGATCCGCCCCCCCTACACCACCTCTTCGCCGGTCCTCACCCGCACGGACCTCGCCACCGGGATCACGAAGATCCTGCCGTCTCCGGGCCGTCCGGTCCTGGCGGCCGTGGCGATCGTCTCGATGAGGTCGTCGACGACATCGTCTCCCACGATCAGCTCGATCCTTACCTTTGGGAGGAGGTCGACGTCCATCGTCCTGCCCCTGAACTGGAGCTTGATCCCCTTCTGCTCGCCCCGGCCCGTCACCTCACCGACGGTCATGCCCACAAAGCCCTTACTCTCCAGGGCCTTTTTGACCTGGTCAAGCCTCTCGGGCCTGATTATGGCCTCAACTTTCATCATCGCAAATCACCAACCTGCACCTACCTGCCGCCACTAGGCGTAAGCCTTCTCTCCGTGCTGGGATATGTCAAGCCCCACGTACTCCTCGTCTTCGGTTACCCTAAGGCCCATCGTCACATCGACGATCTTTGCCAGAGCGTAGGTCACGACAAAGGCGTAGACCACCGCGGCACCGGCTCCAATCACCTGAGCGATGAACTGGTCGACGTTCCCCTGGAGAAGGCCGGAGTACCCGCCGACCGCCTCGACGGCGAAGATCCCCGTGGCGACGGCGCCCCAGAGGCCGCCGACGCCGTGGACCGCCCAGGCGTCCAGGCTCTCGTCAAGCCCCTTGCCGACTCTGAAGAGGAGCGCCTTGTAGCAGAGGAGACCGGCGACCGCGCCGATCACCAGGGCCGAGATGGCGTCGACGAACCCCGCCGCCGGTGTTATCGCAACAAGCCCCGCGATCCCGCCGCTCACCATGCCAAGAGCGCTCGGCTTGCCCTTGACCCAAGAGGCGAAGAGCCACGCCAGGGCCCCCGCGGCCGCAGAGGTGTTCGTCACCACGAAGGCGTTTGCTGCAAGGCCGTCGGCCGCAAGAGCAGACCCTGCGTTGAAGCCAAACCACCCGAACCAGAGGAGCGCCGCGCCCAGCATCGTCATGGGTATGTTGTGAGGCTCCATGTCGTGCTCGCCAAACCCGATCCTCTTGCCGATCACGAGAGCGAGGGCGAGAGCCCCAAATCCGGAGCTTATGTGGACGACGGTGCCGCCGGCGAAGTCGAGGGCCCCGAGCTGGCTTGCCCAGCCGCCGCCCCATGCCCAGTGGGCGAGGGGATCGTAGACGAGCGTCGTCCAGAGAATTCCGAAGACTATGAACGAGCCGATCTTCACCCTCTCAGCCACGGCAGAGGTTATGATAGCGAGGGTGATCCCTGCGAACATGAGCTGGAATGCCATGAACAAGAGACCCGGTATCGTCATATCGCCCGCGTCCATCCCGATACCCCGCAGGCCCAGGAAGTCAAGGCCTCCGATGAAGCCTGCTATGTCAGTCCCGAAGGATAAGCTGTAGCCGACCAGCACCCACTGGACGCTGACCAGTGCCATCGCCAGGAAGGATAGGCCGACCATGGAGACTACGTCCTTCTTCCGGACGAGACCTCCGTAGAATAGCCCGACTCCTGGTATCATCAACATGACCATGGCCGTTGCGACCAGGATAAAGGCCGTATCACCGCTGTCTAGAACCATAATGCACCACCTTTTGATCTCGTAAATTCGTATCTTGGATGAACCATCAATACGTCCGACTTATCTGACGGGCAGAATATGCCCCGTGGATTTATAAATAGATTTG
>JBFESM010000290.1:0-1916 GCA_041548445.1 Methanothrix sp.
CACCCCTCCTTGTGGGCGAGGAACTGGTCGCGGTGGCGCTCGCCGCTCAGAAGGTGGGCCTTGGGGTGGTTACCCTGCTGGAAGTTTCTCCAGCAGAACCAGCCATGCTCGTAGTTTGCGGGCATCGTGAGCAAAAGGGACCCCTGGTCGTGGAGGAGCTGGGCGACGGCGTCCCGTTTTATCCGGTCACGAGTCTCGGCGCAGATCTCGAAAAACTCCTCGGGGCTCTCGATCTCGACGGCTCCCGTGCCCCGGACGGCGACTGCCTTCAGGTTCTTTGAGCCCATGACAGCCCCCATCCCGGACCTGGCGGCGGCCCTGGAAACGTCGTTTATTATGCAACCGTACCTGACCAGGTTCTCCCCGGCGGGCCCGATGGCGGCGACGTGGACCTCTTCGTCGGCCAGCTCCTCTTTGATTATGGCGTCGGTCTCGGAGACCTTCCGGCCCCAGAGGTGGGGGGCGTCTTTGATCTCGACCTCGTCGTCCCGGATCGAGAGGTATACCGGCCGCTGCGACCTTCCCTGGATCACGACCTGGTCGTAGCCCGCAAACTTCAGCTCCGGGCCGAAGTGGCCTCCCATGTTCGAGTCGCCGAAGCCCTCGGGGGTGCCGAGGGGCGACTTGGCTGTTATCGTCGTTCGGGAGCTGGCGGGGGCGAAGGTGCCCGTCAGCGGCCCGACCCCGAATATCAGCCGGTTATCGGGGCCGAGGGGGTCGACGTCGGGTCCCACCTCTCGATAGAGTAGCTCTGAGTTGAAGCCCCGGCCTCCGAGCCACCGTTTCCTGTGAGATCGGTCGATCTCCTCGAGCTTCGTCGCCCCGGAGGTCAGGTCCACCCGGAGCCTCTTTCCTGTCCATCCTTTGACCATCGTCATTGTCATCGTCCTCCTCTTCCTCATCCGAGAAATCAGACCGCCTCGCTCGGAGTTTTCAGAAGGGCTCTTCTCCTGGCCATCAAAAACTGGTCGACGTTGACATAGGCCAGGGCTCCCGTCGGGCAGAACCGCGCGCACTGGGGGTCGCCACCGCACAGGTCGCACTTGAAGGCGAGCCTCTTCTCAGGGTGAAAGCCGATCTGGGAGTGGGGGCAGGCGGAGATGCACGACCGGCAACCGGTGCAGAGGTTCTCGTCGATCAGAACCGCCCCGGTGGCGGCGTCAAGGCTGATCGCGCCTTCGGCGCAGGCCGAGAGGCACTCGGGCCGGGTGCACTGGGCGCAGATCGAGGGGACGTTCCTTCCCTCGGAGTCGAACTTGATCACCCGGACCCGAGAGAGGGCGGGGCTGCACTTTCCCTCGTGGCTGAGGGAGCATGCCATCTCGCAGCTCCTGCATCCTGTGCAGAGAGAGGGCTCGACCATCAGAGTTTTGAAAGTCATTTTAGATCACCAAAGGATATAGATGTACGATCTTGTACCATGATGCACAAAGCCGCGCAGCTTATATAAAATTTGCGAGCGGGCTCGCAAGATACGGGTTCGACAGGCGGCGCGAAACCCCTCCGGCAGCCGAAACCCGGAGGACGAGGCCAAAGGTTAATATAGACTATATGAGTATAAAATGGTGCGGCGGTTGATCCGTCCGTTCGATTCGGCCGACTGACGCCCGCCTGCCTGCTCGTTCGCGCTGATTAAAATCAATGGGGGAGAGTGCCACGTCTGAAAAAAAAGAAAAGAGGGAGAAGATGGTCGAGGTCTGTCCGGTCTGCGGAAGCTCCGAGCTTTACTACGAGGCCGGGAGCTCCATCGGCAAGGTCTACCACTGCAAGGACTGCAACTACATCGGGGCGCTGGTGGTGGAGGCCGACGACGAGATGATCGAGGCGATAAAGGAAGAGTACGAGCGGGAGAAGGGGAAAGAAAGCTAGTCCGATCCTATTCTTCCTTTAACACCTTGTAGACTGTCATTCCTTCG
>JBFESM010000291.1:0-1906 GCA_041548445.1 Methanothrix sp.
CAGCTTCAGGGCGAGAGATTGGTGATCGCGGGCTGCCTTCCTGCGGCGATGCCCGAGACGGTCAGAGACATACGCTGCCGGGAGGTTTTAGGCGTCCTCGATCGGTCGGCGGGCATGAAGATGGGCGAAGCCTTCCGTCCCGAAGAGACGAGACCCCGCCGTCTCCTGCCCGCCCAAAACCTCTGCGCCGTCGTCAACATCTCTGAAGGGTGCAAGGGACGGTGCAGCTACTGCATTGTTAGGCGGGCGAGAGGGGCACTTCGGAGCAAGACCGTCCAGGAGGTGGCCGAAGAGGTCCGAGGCCGCCTGGCGGAAGGAGCGGTGGAGATCCAGCTCGCATCCCAGGACGCCGCAGCCTATGGCTTGGACCTGGGGTCGAGCCTCCCCCAGCTTCTTGATGCAATAACCAGGATCGATGGCGACTTCAGGGTGAGGGTCGGGATGATGAACCCGGACCAGCTCGCCCCGATCCTGGACGACCTGATCAGATCTTACGAGGACCCGAAGGTATACAAGTTCCTCCACCTTCCCGTCCAGTCAGGCTCGGACAGGATCCTGGAGACGATGAAGAGAGGTTACGGGGCACGAGATTTTCTGGATATGGCGGCCAGGTTCAGGGCGGCCTTTCCCGATCTCACTCTCTACACCGACGTCATCTCGGGCTTTCCCGGCGAGACCGAAGAGGATTCCAGGACCACCGAGGTGCTGATCCGGACGGCAGAGCCAGACAAAGTCAACGTGACGAGGTACTCCACCCGTCCGGGAACTGAGGCAAGCAGGCTCAAAGATATGCCATCCCGGTTCAAGAAGGACCGCTCAAGGAGGATGACACGGCTCTGGCAGGAGATCGCAAGGCTGAGAAACGACCGGTATCTCGAGGAGACGATCGTCGCGCAGGTGACGGAAAGAGGAAGGGAAGGGACGATGATGGCGAGGTCCGATAACTACAGGAAGACGGTGATTCGCGAGCCTCTGGATCTTGGAAGCGTCCATCGATTCAGGATTGTGAAGACGAGCCCCTTCTACCTGGTTGGAGAGGTGGCGAGTCGCGAATAGGATATATTCGTCCAAGTTCACTGACCCACTGTTTTCCATTTTAACGATCTATTTTTTGCCGTGTTTGCAATATTTTTGAGTCTACAACGATTAACAGGCCACTAACCTTATTAATCATGATAATTATTAATCATGATAGTCCAGACGAGCGTCCTCCATACCGAAATGGGAAGAACGTGAGGCAGATTCTGGAAGGGTGCCAAAGGGCAAAACGCCGGATCTGCCCGGAGATCTGGGGAGAAAAGTACGCAAAAAATATTCGACGTTTGACTAAGGAGGGTTTGAAGTGGCTGGAGAAAAAGAAGAAAAGAGGAAGAAGACGTCAGCAATTATGGAAGAAACTCGGCTATTTGAGCCGCCCGCAGACCTGGTGGAGAACTCCAACGTAATGAAGTACATGAAGGAGAAGGGGTTCAAGACCGAGAAGGAGCTGCGTTCGTGGTGCTCTTCTGACGAGCACTACCTCGAGTTCTGGGACGAGATGGCAAAGGAGTACATCGACTGGTACAAGCCCTACACCAAGGTGATGGACGACTCGGAAATGCCCTACTTCCATTGGTTCACGGGCGGTGAGGTCAATATGACCTACAACGCCATCGACAGGCACGCCAAGGGCGCGAAGAAGGACAAGGTCGCATACATTTGGGTCCCAGAGCCGACAGATCAGGCCACCCAGAAGATCACCTACGGTGATATGTACAAAGAGGTGAACAAGCTCGCAAACGGCCTCAAAAGCCTTGGCATTAAGAAGGGGGACAGGGTCAGCATCTACATGGCGATGATACCTCAGCTCCCAATTGCGATGCTCGCCTGCGCCAAGATCGGCGCCATCCACAGCGTGGTCTTCTCA
>JBFESM010000292.1:0-1905 GCA_041548445.1 Methanothrix sp.
ACAGGTACCGGGAGAGGATCCTCAAGGACCTGAAGAGCCTGCGAAAGGATTAATTCGAAATTTTTGGTAACTTTTCAGCCCACCACGGCCATAACACACATTTACATCCGGGAAGCCCCCCACAGCATAGTTCAGTTAAGAGGCATCTGCAGGAGGGACATAGGGTCTTTCCTCAAATGCACCTTGAATAGCATCGAGAACTGCAACGGAGTTCTTCCTGGTAGTAGAGATGTAACCCCTGATTCGACAGAACGAATCAGCACCCCGTTTGCTCCGGAACGCGCCAGATACCTTCTGCTGAAATTTCAGAATTCTGATATCTCTATCTGCCAGGTCGTTGTCAAATGGAACCCTCGGAGCCTGAGATGATCGAAATGAACAGGGATCACCAGCTCCTCTGTCATCTCGTCTGAGTCTCAGCCGTCGGTTTTCGGTCGTCTTGTAAAAAAATGGTGTTAATCGTGGTCCGAAGGGAGATCGGTGCTTAAGGCCCGATGACCCGACGTCCCCTCGAACCGCCTTCGTCAGATCCTTCCGGCCGGCTGCCCGAAGGCGCCGTCAGGCGGCTGGCGCGGATGGATAGGGCGTGATCAGAAGGCTGGGCCCCTCGCCCGTCTCCCTGGACTTGAAGCTGACCCTGTAGTCGGTGTCGCCGCCCGCTATCAGAATGAAGGATACCCTCCCGCCTTCGGCGGCCTTGAGATGCTCTGACACGTCAAAGGCGAAGACTTCGTCACCGCCGAAGTTCATCCCGAATTGGCCGAAGTCGAGCTCGTCGCCGTTTGCCATCATAAGGATCGCCGAGAGGATGTTCAATTCCAGGGCCGATACGCTCGAATTTTCAGACCATTCGGACGTCATTGGCATGAGGATAATTCCGACCGCCCCTTCGCCGACCTTCTCCATCGACTCCGCCTTCAAAACAAGAACCCCGACGTCGTCCTCTTCCATCTCAAGGTCAGATATATCGAACTGGACCATCACCACCTCGGGATAAGAGTCATCTTCGTCCTCCCAACCCGTCAAGTATTCGCAGACCAGGTGATCGTCGTTGTAGACCTTCTCTTTCTCCACGTTTGCGTATAAGTCTTCAACGGCTGGTAAGACTATCATCGAGCAGGGGGCGGCCGAAGGCTCCTCTGGCACGACTGGGGGAAGCACTTCCTCCTCCACCTCTACCACTTCCTCTTCCGGCAAAAGCTCGGCGGGGGTCGTCTCGTTCCCGTTGTCGCCAACGCTTCCTGGGACCGTTTCGTCGACCACACCCTCCACCATGACCGTCTCTGTGAGTTCTCCGTCCTGGGCCGACGCCAAAGAGGCGGCCGCAAAGACCAAAAGGACGATCAAAATACGAAATAAATATTTGCTTAACATATAGACACATCCTTCCAAATTAGAATTGCATGCTCATTCCATGAATATATACTTTTCATAGACAAATGCTGAATTGAACAAACCCAAATAATCAACAAGCAGAATCCATTTTGGCATCGTACCGGCCGAGTAAACGTAAAACCATCATCTTCTGCAGATTCGCTGAGATTTATTCAACAAAGCATGGAAAAATTATCAAAGTTAAAATCTAGACGCCGGGAAAAATATTTTTTGATGCGAAAGCTGCCAGGCGGAGTTTCTTCCGTCGTTCTCGAAATTAGAAGGTCTTGCTTTTCCGACACAGGCCACTAAAACAAGTAAACTTAAATAAGAACAATTGCAGTGTTGCAACTATGCTTGATGTATCCGGCTTTCTCATGTAAAACAATAATAAATCGATAACAAGGGCTGCTATCCTCCAGCCCCTGGTGTTCTCTTTCTCACTTCGTACCCAGCTTTTGCCACGTATCGAATCATATCATCGAGGGACATCATCTGCTTTGGAATATGAAGACGTTCAACCTCATCATC
>JBFESM010000293.1:0-1879 GCA_041548445.1 Methanothrix sp.
CCTCCGCCCAGGAGCGCGGCAAGGGCTCCCTCGGAGGTGAGGCGGAACCTGTCTTTCCAAAATCCCGCCACCAGGGGCACGATCAAACCTCCGGCAAAGACCGTGTAGGCTGAAAGGAGGGTGGCTATGATCTCGGGAAGGCGGAGGGCCGAGAGGAGCGCTAAGCCCCCTATAAGCACGGTTCCGCCTCTTGAGACCCTCATCATTCTCCTCTGGCTTGCGCCGGGCCTTGCGGTCTTGTAGATGTCGAGGGTGAATATCGATGTCGCCGTGAGGAGGGTGGTGTCGGCCGAGGACATCAGGGCTGAGAGGAGGGCTGCGGCCACAATGCCCTCTCCCAGGGGCGAGAGGGTTTCGGCCATGAGGACGGGAAGCGCCTCCTCCGGTCCGATTCCGGGAAAGAGGATCCGGGCAGAGATCCCAAGGCCTGTTATGATGAAGGCCAGGGGAAGAAGGACCAGGGCCGCGGCCAGGGCGGACCTTCTGGCGGTTTTTGGGTTTTCGGCCGAGAAGAGCCTGGAGTAGATGTCGGGCCCAACCATGTAGGTCGATCCGACCACCAAAACGAGGCTTGCCACATCGATCCCGTCCCTGGCCGCAGAGGTCGGAAAGCTCTGGCCTGCCAGGATCTCGGGACCGACAAGGGAAAAAGCCCTCCAGGAGACGACGGCGAGTCCCGCCAGGAGGATCAATAGCTGAGCCGCGTCCGTCTTCACGATCGACCTTTGGCCGCCCAGAGCGGTGTAGATGACGAAGACCAGGGCCGAGACGATCATGAAGACCTCCTGGCGGGGGCCGAAGAGGACGGCCAGCAACTTTCCCGAGGCCACGATCTGGGCCGCTACGATCCCGATCCAGGATACGAGGATGAGGGCCGAGGCCCCGAATCTGACCCGCTGATCGTACTCTTCTCCTATCAGCTCGGGGAGGGTGAAGCAGCCCGCTGACCTCACCTTCTCCGCCAGAAAGAACGAGAGGACGAGAAGGCCCAGGGTTCCCGAGAGGAGCCACCAGGCACCCGTCAGACCCTCGCTGAAACCGAGGCCCGCCATCCCCAGGGTCGAGGAGGCCCCGAGGATGGTGGCGCAGAGGGTGGCGGTGAGAAGAACCGGTTTCAGGCTCCTTCCGGCCAGGAAAAAGGTCTCCAGGGTGTCCGAGCGTCTCGCCGCCACGGCCCCGACGGCCATCATGGCCAAGAGGTATCCAATCAGCACGAGGCCCGTCAGGCTCGCATCGTCAACCATCCTGACCACGTGAGGTTTACGTGAGCATAAATCTTGCGATTCAAACTCTAAATACTATCAGCCTCTATATGGCCCCGATGACTCTGCGAGATCCCTTCGGCCGGAAGGTGACGGGCCTCAGGATCGCGATCACGTCCCGGTGCAACATGAGCTGCCTCTACTGCCACCACGAGGGGGAGGAGCCGGGCGAAGGATCGCGGGAGATATCGGGGGACGATATCGTGAAGGTGATCCGTGCCGGGGCCGACCTCGGCGTGAAGAAGATCAAGTTCACCGGAGGCGAGCCCCTCTTGCGGACCGACCTCGAGTCGATCCTCGCAAGGCTGCCCCAAGGCCTTGAAATATCCCTCACCACCAACGGGACTTTTCTCGCCGAGAGGGCGAAATCTCTCGCGGAGGCGGGGCTCGCGAGGGTGAACGTCAGCCTCGACTCCCTCGACCCTGAGGTCTACAGTCGGATCACCGGGGGTACGGAAGAGGACCTTAGCCGGGTTTTGGAGGGCATCGACGCCGCCATCGAGGCGGTGCTCATCCCTGTAAAGGTGAACATGGTCGTCCTGAAGGAGAACGAGGATGAGGTCTGGGATATGGTGAAGTTCGCGATGGGTAAGGGCGTCATCCTACAGCTGATCGAG
>JBFESM010000294.1:0-1876 GCA_041548445.1 Methanothrix sp.
GGGACGGGAGGCGTGGGGAAGGCCCGTGGACGTTCTGGTGATGCCCGACGGCGCCCTCCTCGTCTCCGACGACCGGGCCGGGGCGATCTACAGGATCGACTACGAGGGATGACCGGCGAGGGGGCCATCTCGACGAAGTGGGTCGTGATGCTGAGGTCATGAGGCGAAAGGTTATCTGACATATTTGACAGATCTGGAACAAGTAGTCGGGAGGAAATATGATGAAGAAGACGATGGCATCGGTGATTTTGATATTTTTGCTCTTCCTATGCGGGTCCACGGCGTCGGGGCAGATCTGGCTCGGAGGGAAGTGCACCTACGAGAACCACCCGGGCGCTTGCGAGATCGTTTCCATCCTCAAGACCGAGGAGTCGGCCCATCAGGCCGAGGTCGGGGGCGGCCCAGGATATGAGGGCTATGAGGTCTCGTTCGTCTTCGAGCCGGGCGAGCCCATGAACCTGACGGAGAATTGGGATAAACTCGTATTTGGCAGGGACCATCTCTTACAGCTCTGCAACTCCTGGTACCCTGGACCAATGTTCCTTGAAAAGTACAACATAACCGAGGGCGTAGTCTTCGATTGCACCCTGAGACTGATCACAGGAGGCACTTGCACCCCGATCGTCTTCGAGTTCGACGAGATCGACGATTGCGATTATTTTGAGTCCGCAGGAGGATCAGAAGAACGAGAGGGCGACGGAGAAGAAGATGACGGAGAAGAAGGCGAAGCAGACGTAGAAGAAGAACCGGCCAGCGAGACGGTCAAGATCGGGGCGATATACCCCCTCACTGGCCCATCAGCCTCCAGCGGCGAGGATATGAAGCGCGGAATCCTGCTGGCGGTCGAGGTGATCAACGGCCAGCACGATCTGGACCTTCCCCTCGCCCGGTTCGAGGGGATCGGCTCTCTCAACGGATCCAAAGTCGAGATCGTCTTTGGAGACTCGGGGGGCGACCCGGCCGTCGGCAGGTCCGAGGCCGAGAGGCTGATCGGAGAGGAGGCGGTGGTGGCCCTCATGGGGGCTTACCAGAGCTCGGTCACAGCGGCGGCGAGCGAGGTGGCCGAGGAGGAGGGGAGGCCCTTTTTGACGGCGGCGTCGACGGCTCCAAGCCTCACAGAGCGAGGGTTCAACTGGTTTTTCAGGACCACTCCGGACGAGGAGATATTCGTCCAGAACTTCTACCAGTTTCTCGTCGACGTTCAAAAGAGCCAACCATCTGAGGAGAACGAGACCTTGAGATTGGCGATCGTCCACGAGGACTCGATCTGGGGCGAGGAGTTCGGCGATCTGGCGAAACGATATGCTGAGGACCAGGGCTTTGAGATCGTGGCAGATGTATCTTACTCCTCCGAAGATCCCGACGTCACTGACGAGGTACTGCGGCTCAGGAAGGCGGACCCCGACGTGGTGATGCAGGCCTCCTACACCGATGATGCGGTCCTCTACGTTCAGACCTACAGGGCGATGAACTTCACGCCGAAGGCGATCCTGGCAGACGACGCGGGCTTCTCTGACCCGGAGTTCCTGGAGGTCCTGGGCGAGGACGGAGAGCACATCTTGACCCGTGCGACCTGGTCGGCGGACCTGGCGGAGTCAAAGCCCCTGGCCGAGAACGTCAGCATGCTGTTTGAAGACCGGTACGGAAGAGAGATGGACGAGGAGTCGGCCCGAGCCTTCACGGCCACCATCGTCCTGGCCGACGCCATCGATCGGGCGGGATCATCGGACCCCGAGGCGATCCGGACGGCCCTTCTGGCGACGAACCTCTCCGAGGGCGAGATCATAATGCCCTGGGCCGGGGTCGAGTTCGACCAGGAGACCCATCAGAACACGAGAGGAAGGGGGATAATCTGTCAGATAATTGGTCAAGAATA
>JBFESM010000295.1:0-1840 GCA_041548445.1 Methanothrix sp.
TCGGGGTCTTCGATCTCGCCGACGTTCCGTGGGTGCTTGAAGTGCTCGAGAACCAGGTCGCTGTAAGGAAACTTGCTCATCTCAATCCTCCTCTACCTTCCTTTGCCCAGGGGGCTGATCTTCCGGAGGCTCTCCACCACCTCGGAGATGGCGTCGATGACGGCGTCCGCCTCATCCATGGTGTTGTACCTCCCCAGGGTGAACCTGACCGACCCGTGGGCCCGCTCGTGGTCGCCCCCGATCCCCGCTATCACGTGGCTTGCCTCCAGAGACCGGGAGAAGCATGCAGATCCGGTGCTCACCGCAAAGCCCCTCATGTCCAGGTGGAGGGTGATCGACTCCCCCTCCACCAGGTGGAAGGTGACGTTGGCGTTCTGGGGCGTCCTCTTCTCCCGGGAGCCGTTCAAAGTCGTCTGAGGGATCTCGGTGAGGGCCCTGTCGAGGATCCGATCTCGCATACCCCTCAATCGTTCGTTCTCCTCGGAGGTGACGAATTCAGCAGCCGCTGCAAAGCCGACGGCTCCAGGTATGTTCTCAAGGCCAGCACGCCGGTCGAACTCCTGGTAGCCGCCGTCCATCCACTTGGCGATCGGCGTCTTCTCTCTGATGTAGAGCCCGCCCGTTCCCCGTGGCCCGTGGATCGTGTGGGCGGAGATTGTGATCAGATCTGCCGGGACCCGATCGGCGTCGATGGGAAGCCGCCGGAAGGTGTGGGTCGCGTCGGTGTGAAAGAGGACGTGTTTGTCCATTGCGATCTGGCCGATCGCCTCCACGTCATGGACCGTTCCGATCTCCTGGTTCGCGTGCTGGATCGAGACGAGGATCGTATCCTTTCTGATCGCCTCACCGAGCCGGTCGGGGTCGACGAGCCCCTCAGAGTCTACCTCCAGATAGGTCACCTCAAAGCCGTCCCGCTCCAGGGCCCGAGCGCTGTGGAGGACCGGAAAGTCCTCGATCTTGGTCGTTATTATGTGGCGGCCCTTCTTTTTGCCGAGGGCGAGGGCGACGCCCTTGATCGCCATATTGCTCGACTCGGTGGACCCGGAGGTGAAGACCACCTCCTCGGGCCCGGCCTGGAGCATCCCGGCGAGCTTCTCTCTCGCCGCGATCAGGCCCTCTTTCGCCTCGATCCCCATGGAGTAGCCGAACTCCGAGGTCGCCACGGCGTAGACCTCGAAGAAGTAGGGCTTCATCGCCTCGAGCACCCTCTCGTCGAGCCTGGTACTGGAGGCGTTGTCAAGATAAACGGAAGTTTCGAACATCTTCTATTGGTCCCTCCTCAAAATCATCGAACATTGAATCGAAAAATCGGCTTCCCCAACCTCAGATGAAGAGGTTGATCGCCGACCCTCTCGCCTCCTGGACGTAGGTCCCAACGGCCCCGTACTCGTCGATCAGATCCACTCGTAGGTCCTCCTTTCTGATCCCCATCACTTCCATCGTCATCTCGCAGGCGATGATTTTGCCGTCGAGCTCCTTGAAGTCGGCGAGGAGCTTTTCAAGGGTCGCCACCTTTGCCGCCTTCATCCGACGCAACACCATCCACCGGCCCAGGCCCAGCATGTTCATCTTCGAGAGGGGGCCTTTATCCAGGCCGCCCTTCTTCAGCCGCTGAAGTCCCCAGAAGGTGAAGAAGAGGGTGGCCTCCATCCCCATGGCGAGGGCCCCGTTGGCGATGATGAGGGCGCTGTAGATCTTGTCGAGGTCGCCGCTGTGAACGATTATCGTGACCTTATCCGCCCCGGTCATCTCCTCGGTCATCTCCTTATCCTGATCCGCCATTCTCCCCCCACCTCGCCCTCGACCTCCAGAAGCTCAAGGCCCAGGGCCTTCACCGCCA
>JBFESM010000296.1:0-1835 GCA_041548445.1 Methanothrix sp.
ACTCTTCGAGGACCTGGCTTACAGGCTGCATGCTTACGCCCAGTCCGGCTCCCGCGAGCTGAAGCCGCTCGTAGACCATCCCCGCCTTCACCTGGTCGGTCCTGCTGTTCCCCTCGGTGATTATCATGGCGTAGGCCGGAGTCCGTCCGATTCGATCGACTTCGCCCTTCCTCCACGTCTCCGCCATCTTCTCGTCACCCAGGGGAACTATGGTTCCAAAGCCCTCGACGAGGGCCTGAAGGGCGCCGGGCATGCCCTGAGAGTCCAGGGTGAGGCCGTCACGATCCCTGTTCTTCTGCCGCTCGTTTATCCTGAAGATCTCGCCGCTCTCCCTCATGGGCCCGGAGAGGCTCGCCTCGATCTCGACGCCCCGGACCGCCAGGTCCCCGATCTCTTCGAGATCTTCCTCGTCCTGGAAGATCAGGATTTTCACGCCGGGCTCGTCGCTGAGGCTCTGAAGTCGTTGAACCTGATCGTCGGTCAGGGACTGATCGAGGTAAGGCGTCCGCACCGTCACCCGTTCGAATATGGCCTCGTATAAAGGCGATCCCATGTTTTGTCCCGGATCCAGATCCAACGATACCCTGGCTACAGGCTTTGAGACCATGCTCGAAGCCGATCCCTCGGGGTCAATCTCGCCGTCCGGGAATAGGTCGATATGAGGGCTATAGCCGAGATGCTCGGCTCCGATCCTGACGTTCTCGAGGAAGGTTCCCTGGCTCACCATGATCTGTCTTGAGAGGGGATCGACCTCCGGAAGCAGACGTTCTGCGTCCACGAAAAGGGTGAAGGTCGTGTCGTTCTCGTCGAGGCGCGCCTTCCAGGGCTGGATGTTGTGGGAACTCGGTGCCAGGAGACCGCAGGCGATCACCTGGACCCTGGGATCTTCAAACTTCGCGGGATAGGACCTGTCCCAGGGGTCAAGGTACTTTTTGGGATGATGGGTCCCGCTGACGTAGAGCATCACCAGAAGTGCCAAAACTAGCAATATGCCGATTCCGATAAGAGCTTTGTTCGACATCCTCAGACTCCTCCATTTTTGTTATTATTCAGACGGATTTTTCCAATGTTTTTGGTTTTCGAAGGAAACAGCCTTTCCAGCTCACTTGACGATGTCCTCTTTCGGCGGCATGAGGTTAGCGAAGGCCCGGGCCACCACCTCGCTCAGCGCCGGGTGGATCACCAGGGATCTCGCCATCGGCCCGTAGCTCTGATCTCCGGCGTTCATCAGATAGACGACCTGCTGGGCTAGGTCTGCGGCATCGGAGCCGGCGATGGCGCATCCCAGGATCCTGCCGTCTTTCCTGTTGACGATCACCTTCACCAGGCTCTCCTCCTCGGCCATGGCGTACCCCTTGGCGACGTCTCCGTACTCGGCCCTTCCCACCAGGATCTTGTAGCCGGCGGCCAACGCCTCCGCCTCGGTCATGCCGACCGCCCCGACCTGGGGATAGGTGAAGACGGCGTGGGGGACGGCGTGATAGTCGACCTTCTCTTTTCCTTTCTCTTTCTCCCTTGCCGTCTCCTTTTCGTCGCCGAAGGCGTTCTTCCAGGCAAGCCTTGCCTCGCGGTTGGCGGTGTGCCTGAACATGTGCTTTCCAATGGCGTCCCCGATGGCCCAGATGCCGGATCTCGTCGTCTCCAAATAGTCGTCCACCACGATCCAGCCGTGGCGGTCGACCTCGACCCCGGTCTTCTCGGGCTTCAGGATGTCGGAGTTTGACCTTCTTCCCAGGGCCACCATCACCTCGTCGGCGGCAAACTCCCTGATCTCGCCGGAGTCGACGTCTCGGGCGGATACGACCTTCTTTCCATCCTCCCACTCGACCTTCACC
>JBFESM010000297.1:0-1832 GCA_041548445.1 Methanothrix sp.
GCTGACCTTCGTCGAGGAAGTGCCCGCGGACGCGGAAGAATTGAAGATCTTGAACCGGTCAAGCTACAAAAAGACCCTGATGGGCCACAGCCTCGAGATCCCTTACCCGGTGATCGAGATGCGATCGATCAGGTCTCGTCTAACCAAGAGCGAGAAGAAGTCGCCAGAGGAGATCTTCTTCGACGGGCTCGCCCGGATCTCCGACGGAAACCCCGGCGTTGCAGAGTATCTCTGGAAGGAGGCCTTGGACTATCCCAAAGTCAGAAACGCCCTGAAAGATCCGCCATCCATCGATCTCGACCGCGATGAGTCCTTCGCTCTCGGCATCATTCTATCCATGGGGTCGGTCGATGTGGGAGAGCTCTCTTTAGTTCTCGAGCCCCTGGACCTCTCCGCTGAGAGGATCGCGGGCCTATTGGAAGAGATGGGGCTCGTCTTCTCGGAGGGTGACGTCATCGCGATAAGGTCCGAAGCCCTGAAGAGCGTTGTGGAGCACCTGAGAAGGCTGAGGCTGGTGTGGTAGCATGGCGGAGAATCTGACAGAAGCGTACTCCAACTTATCGACCTCGACGCCCTCAGAAGTGGCCTTTGGGGTTTCGGCCAACGTCACCTCAAGCATCAGCTCCGACATCCCGTCCCTGGGGATCGATTCGTCCACCGTGATGAACGCCCTTCTGGTGCTGGCCCTGGCATACGTTGCCACCAGAATCGTAGTCTTTCTCCTCACGTGGTTTTCAGAAAAGGTCTACGAGCACCGGATCACCGTCAAGATGGCGATCCCTCTCGCGAAGTTCGCCATCTACGGATTTGCCATGTACCACATCCTCGGGTCCGTTCTCCAGCTATCGACCGCCCAGCTCGTCGCCTTCTCGGGCCTTGCGGGCGCAGCCATAGGCTTCGGCCTGAAGGATCTCGTCGCCGAGGTGGTGGGAGGGTTCGTCATCGTCCTGGACAAGCCCTACCAGGTGGGCGACAAGGTGAGGATTGACGATCATTATGGCGAGATCCGGGACATCGGGCTTCGCGCGACGAGGCTCGTCTCCCCCGATGACAGCCTGATCTCGGTCTCAAACCAGAAGGTCCTCAGCCAGACCCTGGCCAACGCCAACGCCGGGAGCCAAGAGATGATGGTGGTGATCGACCTGTTCATAAACTCCAGGTCAGACGCCACAAGAGCGATGCAGATATTGAGGGAGGCCGCTGTCACCTCCCGGTACGTCTACATCACCGACAAGCGGCAGGTCACGATCCTCCTGAAGGACCGTCCATTCTACAGGAGGGTGAGGGCCAAGGCTTACGTCTACGACTTGAGGCGCGAGTTCGAGTTCGAGTCGGACGTCACGAAACGGGCCTGGGACGCCTTCCGGTCGGAGGGGATCGAGCCGCCGAAGGCAGGGATTGTGGAGATCAAAGACTAGTCCATTGCAGATGGCGGCGGCAGATCAAAGCCCTACGAAATGCAAAATAACCTCCGGGAGATGAGGTCGGATGGACAAGCGCGTTTGTGAGGTTTGCAGGCGCGTTCCGCGATCCTGAGAAGGGGGACACAAAGTCGGGGATCGCACCGGGGACGGCCTTTGAGGACCTGCCCGACGACCCGGATCTGTCCGGAGGGCGCAAGCTTCCAAGGATGTCTTCGCAAAGGTTGAGTGAGGTGGCAAAAATATGGGATTTTCTAGAGAGATCATGCTGGGAGTGTTTTCCGTCGGCGTCATCGACTGGGACCGGCGGCTCTTTGACGAGCTGATACCGCTCCCGGACGGGACGAGCTACAACGCTTACGTCGTCAGGGGAAGCGAGAAGACCGCCCTCATCGACACCGCGGACCCGCC
>JBFESM010000298.1:0-1824 GCA_041548445.1 Methanothrix sp.
GACCCCTTGATGGTTGCAGAGTACGTCTCTGACTCTCCCGGTGGGATCTCAAAGAAGCTCTCGTCGAGGCTCCCTTTTACAAGCTCAAGTCCGTCCCCATCGGATTTGACCTCGGCCTTGACCTCGACCCTGTAGGCGCTGGCATCGCCGGTATTCTGGACGGTGACGTTTATCGTCCCCTCGCCACCGTGCTTGATCGGCTCTGGCGGGTCGACTTTCAGAACCAGATTAGGCTTTCTCTTGGGTTTGATCTCGATGCTGACGGAAGGCGAGCTCGCGGTGTAGATCGTCGATTTGGAGTCGGCGTACCTCGCCACAGTTGCCGGCATCTTCACCTCACCCTCTGTGGCCGCCACCATCGAGTAGACTGCGATGTCGGACTCGCCGGGTTGGAGCTGGTTTTTGATCTTGGGGGGGTATCCTGCCAGGTACCTGAACTGGGGCAGAGGCGGCGAATCCTGGATTGCTACATCTCGGGCGGTGTCGTTCCCGGTGTTCTTCAAGGTGATGGTCACCTTCACCTCGTCTCCAGCGCTGATGTCGGTCCTGTCTACGGTCGCCGCGACCTCAAGCTTCGGCAGGTTCTTGGGGGCCATGGCCCGCTCGGTCACGTACTTTTGAGGGTATCCGTAATTCGTCCTGTACTCCGCCCTCATCCTGACCGTCTCCTCATCGAAGATGTCGATCACCGTGAGGGTAAGGCCACCGCGTTCTGCGCCCTCGTCGAAGTTCGCATCCCTGTGGTCTTCCATCACCCTCCAGTCTTCGAAGTCGCTGACTCTCTTCCAGACCTTGACCTCTATCAGCCCGTCCATCACCGATACGACGCTTATCAGCTCCACCCGGTAGTCTCCGATCTTGACGCCTTCACCCACCCTGAAGGAAAACTCTCTAGAGGTGATCTCGTTCTCCTCTTCGTCGTCATCGTCGGAAGCCGCGGCTGCCATCGACGTAAAGAGTATGGATGATGCCAAGAGCGCTAGCATCACAAGATAGATCAGACGCATTCCCACTCACCGAAGTTAGATCTGAGTAATTTAACGATCGATATAACTTTTATGATCTCACCGACCGAAATCATATCTCGATCTCCAGGCTGAAATCGATCCATCTCGCAGACCTGGTGAGGGCGCCCAGGGATACCACGTCCACCCCCGCGGCGGCGTACTCGGAGACGTTCTCGGGCGTTATCCCCCCCGAAGCCTCCAGAAGGACCCGATCCCTTTTCCCCTCACTTTTGAGAAGCTCAACGCCCTCTCGGATCTTATCGGGCCGCATGTTGTCGAACATTATTATGTCGGCCCCGAAAGATGCTGCCTTCAGCATATCCTCCAGAGTCTCCACCTCCACCTCGATCTTCTTGGTGAAGCTGGACCGAAGCCTCGCGGCGCCGAGCGCCTCCTCGAGGCTCATCAGCTTCAGGTGGTTGTCCTTTATGATCACGGAGCTTGAGAGGTCGAACCTGTGGGGGTCGCCTCCGCCCACCACCACCGCCCTCTTCTCGAATGATCGAAATCCTGGTGTCGTCTTCCGGGTGCACGCGACCCTGACGTTCCCCGCCCTCCCCAGGCAGTCGCGGGTCAGGGTCGAGATACCGCTCATCCGGCTCATGAAGTTCAAGACAAGCCTTTCGGCCTGGAGGATGGCTCTCGCCCTTCCCCTGATGGCCATCACCTTCGAGCCCGCGTCGACGCGAGCACCCTCCTGTACGAGCCGATCTCCTTCAAGACCGAAATACTTCAGGATATGATCCGCCTCTTCGAGGCCTGAAACGACGCACGCTTCTTTGACAAGGATTATGGCTTTTGCGTTTATTTCTGGAAC
>JBFESM010000299.1:0-1812 GCA_041548445.1 Methanothrix sp.
CTTCAAGGACGTCCTGGAAGGCCGAAGGTCGGTCAGGAGGTACTCGGACCGCCCGGTGGATAGAGACGTAGTCGTCTCGCTCCTGGAGGCGGCGGAGACTGCGCCCTCGGCCGGGAACCTGAGGGCTAGAGAGTACTACGTCGTCACCAGCCCCGATCTGAGGTCGGCGTTGTCGGTCGCCGCCTTTGGCCAGGACCACATAGCAGCAGCGCCCGTCGTAGTGGTCGTCTGCGCCGATCCCGTGAGGTCTGGGAGACGGTACGGTGACCGGGGCCAGCTCTACTCGATACAGGATGCAGCCGCCGCAACAGTCTGCCTGCTCCTCGCGGCCTGCGACCGAGGGCTTGGAAGCTGCTGGACCGGCGCCTTCGACGACGCGATCGCAAGAGATATCCTGGACCTTCCCGGTCGCCTCGTGCCCACGGCGATCGTCTCCATCGGCTGGCCCGACGAGAGGCCGGATCCCCCACCGGGCCGGGACATGACGGAGGCCGTCCACTGGATCGAGGGCTGAAGGCTGGCCTGCGAGAGATCGTCGACGCCATCCTCTCTGGAGAGATCTGTACCCAGGCCGATCTGGAGAAGTGGAAGCGAAAGGCTGGTCGGGAGTTCGGCCTATCAAACCTCCCAAAAAACGCCGAGATCCTGGCCATGGCCGAGGACGAAGAGCGAGACCTGCTGAAGCTTCTGGTGAGAAAGCCGACAAGAACCCTCTCGGGGGTGGCGGTGGTGGCGGCGATGACCTCTCCTGCCCCGTGTCCTCACGGCGTCTGCGTCCCCTGTCCCGGCGGGGTCGGTCGGAGAGATGGAGGCCCCACGCCCCAGAGCTACACCGGAAGAGAGCCTGCGGCCCTGAGGGCGATCCAGCAGCAGTACGACCCCTACCGCCAGGTAAAAACGCGCCTATCTCAACTGGATGAGATCGGCCACCCTCTGGACAAGGTGGACCTGATAATCATGGGAGGGACGATCACCTCAAGGCCCCTGGGCTACCAGTACTGGTTTGTGAAAAGGTGCCTGGAGGCGATGAACGATTATCCCAGCCAGGACCTAGGATCGAGGGATACTGATGTCCAACGGCCCCGAAAGAGCTTCCTGGAAGTGGCGAAGGCAAACGAATCCTCGAGGGTCAGAAACGTGGGCACCACCTTCGAGACCCGGCCCGACTGGTGCAGGCCGTCCATGATCCGAAATATGCTCCATCTGGGAGGAACCAAGGTGGAGCTTGGGGTCCAGAGCACCGACGACGACCTTCTCACTAAGATGCGGCGGGGCCACACCGTCTGTGACTCGATCGAGGCGAACCGTGCCCTCAGAGAGGCGGGTTTCAAGGTGGGGTTTCACATGATGCCGGGCCTTCCAGGCTCCGACCTTCAGCGGGACCTAGCGTGCTTTCGGGACCTGTTCGAGAACGAAGATTTCAGGACCGACTACCTCAAGATATACCCTGCCCTGGTGGTGGAGGGAACCGAGCTCTACGACCTTTACCTTCGGGGCGAGTACGCCCCTCTGGAGGACGTTGAGGCCGCGGAGCTGGTATCCAGGATCAAGGAGCTGATCCCTCCCTACACCAGGCTCCAGCGGGTCCAAAGGGACATCCCGGCACCCCAGATAGCGGCCGGCGTCAAGAAGAGCAACCTTCGCCAGCTGGCAAAAGAAAGGCTGGAGGCGAGGGGGGGAGCTTGCCACTGCATCAGGTGCAGGGAGGCGGGCCTGAGGGGCGTTACCGAGGACGTGGAAGTTTCCTTGAGGGATCTGACCTACCGAGCCTGCGGTGGAGAGGAACGTTTCCTCTCCTACGAAGGCGAGGAC
>JBFESM010000300.1:0-1803 GCA_041548445.1 Methanothrix sp.
GGGCGGGACGAAGGGGATGTGGAGAATCTTCTTGAGGTACTCGAATTCGTCAGGGTCATCCTGCTTCCACTTCTCCAGGTTCCCGATCAGATCCTCCAGCTCAAGCTTTACTATCTTCTTGCCCCCACTCTTCTTTTCAGAGTCACCGCCGCCACCGGTGGACCCACTAGGTCCGCCGGGCCCCTCGGCGGCGTAGGCAGATCCCAGAAGATAGAGAAAAACAAGTAAAAATATTACCATTGATTTTCTTTTCATGCCTCGGCTCCCACCTCTTCTTCGAATCTGATATCAACCTCGTAGAACCTGTATCCAGGTTTGTTATCCCAGACCAGCCTCTTCCAGCCAGATCCGACAGCGTAGCGTTTCCAATCCTCCAGGTTATTCCAGTTATCGTTGTCGCTGGAGTGAATCAGGTCAGCGGTCAGGTTGACGCTTCCGTTCACCCAGGCTACGTAGTTGTACTTACCAGGACTGACGTCCTCATAATCCAGGTTTTTGTACATAGCAACGATCTCGGGTCCTTGGAATACCTCCGTATCGACGCCGTTTATCAGGAACTTGTATTTTGCGACTCCAAGGAACTCGACGTCGGTGAAGGGCTTGACCACCCAGGATATGTTCCCGTTAGAACGATCGTACTGTTTGCGTTCGCCTACAGTCTTCCAGACGGAGTTTGGCGCCTTGACCAGGAGCTCCACCCAAAGCTCTTCCTCATCTTCGGCCACATCCTCTACGTTTTCGATTCGAATCGTGTAAGTGTACCTGTTGAGGTTGTTGTTTTCGGGGAAGACCTGCATAATGCCTCTAGCTGGAGTGACCGTTCCGGTGATCGTCTCCTTGACGAGGTTTGGCCCCTGGTAAATCGTTGGGGGTGAAGCTACGCGTATGAACCTATAGCTGACGTTGCCGGCGACGTCATCTCCGAAGGATACGTCCCTCCAGCTGATCCGAGGTTCGCCGTTGTAGGTGGCGATCCCCTGAGACCTCCATATGGATGAGCCCGGCTCGTTCGTCTGAAGCTCGATGTCGCAGACGGGAAGGGCGGTGTTGACATCCACAGAATAAGTATATCGAGCAACGGTGCTGCCCCTGTTCGGAGATACAGAGGCGTTCTCATACTTTATCAAGACGATCTCGGGCCCCAGGTACACCCTCTTCTCATCCTCGCGACTGGTGCCCAGGGGGCTCTCAGACTCGGGGTAGTAGAAGCTGAAGTAGTATGAGCTGGCACCCTCTGAGCCGATCGTCTCGCTCGGCATGACGCCGGTCCATTCCATCCTCTGCCAGCGGGTGGCGTTTGCGTACCTCTTCTTCTCGACGAGCTTGAACAGGTTTTGATCTATGTCCCAGATGTGTAGGCCGACGTCCAGGTTCTTTGAGCCCTTGAAGTCGAGGGCGTAGGTGAAAGGAGTGCCAGAAAAGCCGTCTGCAGGGTCGACGCTGGAGTTTCTGTATTCGTAATCCACCGGCCAGAAGGGGCCCTCGAAGGTCTCAGTCTGCTTTCGTCCCACGAACCTGTAGTGGGCCTTGATGAAGTCGAAGTCGAGGGTGACGTTCTCCCATCTCAAGGTCTGCCAGGCGCCGATGTTGGTGTAGTTTTTGCTCCCTACGTCCTTCCAGGGTCCGATCGCCTCTGGCGCGGCCTGGAGGGTCACCGCATCCTCCGCGCTCGAGAAGACGTCGATCCGATAGTTGTAAAGGGTCTCGTTGGTGCCCATCTTTGGGGTGACTTCGGCGTTCTTGTAGACGGTGATCATCTTGATCAGGGCGGGCTGTCCATCGTAGCCTTCCAGGGTAACCGGA
>JBFESM010000301.1:0-1801 GCA_041548445.1 Methanothrix sp.
TATACACCGAGGATCGGGATGCCTTCTGGAAGAGCATCGGCAAGGCTGGGTGTCGGATGTACTTCTGCGGCCACGACCACTTCTACAACCGGGCTCGCATCCGAGACGAGTCGGGCGCTGGAATCGAAATCCAGCAGGTTCTTGTGGGCTCCTGCGGAGCCCCGTTCCCGAGCGAGTCCTGGAACGGGAGCTATAACGACAGCTCTGTGGAGCTTGAGTATTTCAACGACACGGACTATGGCTACGTCCTTGTGACCGTCTACGCAGACCACGCGGACGCCGAGTGGAGGGCGCTGACCTGGACCCCGGAGGACGAGTTCACCATCACCACGCTGGCGCTGGGTGGCGCGAAAAACCAGGCAGATGCAGCCGCTGCGACAGAAGCTGCGGCCGCCTCTGGGGCGTGATCGATCCCGCCGTTCGATCGGCCCCCATCTTCAATTTTTCAGCTTTCCAATAGCTTCCTGCCTCAGCCAGGCATCATCTGACCAAGCGAGCAAAGAGAACTCCTGCTGCCAGATCCTGAGCCAATATGCTGACCGTCCAGGTTCCAACCAGAAACGCTGAGACCTGGAAGGTGCTGATAGACATCAGCATTCCGGGGACGCCGAAGAAAAGCCAGACGTAAAATCCGTAGACAGCACCTTTCATCAGTCCTTCCTGATCGATCAGTCCTCTCACCTTGAGCCAGATGAAAGATAGGAAGATGCCCATCACGAACGGATGGAAGAAGAAGTAGTACATGAGGGGATCGTCCCACTGCCTGAAGATATCCGAATTTGAGTACTCGGCCATGGCGTCCGGAAAGATCGCCGAAATGACGAGCGATAGGACGATTGACACCCCAAGCATCAAAGCCCCTGCGACGAGGCCAGAAAAGACGACTTTCTTCATGAATGGAGATTCAGTCTTTCAAGGTATTAATAGGTTGATGAGGCCATAAAAGAAGGGAAAAAGCCGGGACAGATCCGCCCGAGGGCAGATCTGGCAGACCTAATATTTTTAGATCTATCTCTCGATCATCCCTCGATCTCGTAGGTGATGGTGACCGTCGCCGTCACCTTCACGTCCCCGGGAACGATCGGCGTCGTCGTCGCCGCCACGTCCGCGGCGAAATAGACCCTGCTCTCAGCCATCGGGACCGGCGAAGCTCCGCCCTCGGATATCGAGAGGATCCTCCCCAAAGTCACCCCGGCAGCCTCCGAGATCACCTCGGCCTTTCCCATGGCATCATTGACCGCATCCTCAAGAGCCTCCTCCTGGACACTTGTCGGGTCCCGGAGGCCGAAGGTTACGCTATCGACGCTGTTTGTTCCCGCGCCGACGGCGGCGTCGAGGACCTCGCCCACGTCCACATCATCGGTGAGGTCCAGGGCGATGGTGACCTTGTTTGAGACCTCGAAGACGACCTTCTCGGAGAGCTTGCCGTCGATCCAGTCCCGGGTGGGGTATATCGAGAACCTCGATGTCTTGATCTCGTCCTCGGGGACTCCGGCCGCTAGCAGGGCCTCGATGGAGTCGGCCATCATCCGTCCGTTGTCGGCGACAGCCCCGGCCGCGCTCTCGTTTCTCGTCTGAACTCCCAGGACTATCGTCACCATATCGGCGTCGGCGGTTGCATCCCCCGTTCCAGAGACCGTCAGCGTCGATACATCGTCAGATTCGTCGCCAGATCCCAGACAGGAGCTTGCTGATGCCAGAATCACTATCATTCCCAGCAGTAGGGCTTCAAATATCCTCATAAACAAACCCCCATGAACGATAGATTCGAAAGTAATTAAATAAATCGGTCTTTTTCATA
>JBFESM010000302.1:0-1778 GCA_041548445.1 Methanothrix sp.
CCGAAGGCCGGAAACTACACCCTCAGAATCTATGTGAAGCGAGCGGGGGAGGCCGGCGGGGAGTACGCTTCAGCCATCGAGTACGCCGTTTTGGCAGAAGCCGGGATCGAGGGGATGACGTATCCGCGGATGACGGGGTCCTTCGCTGAAGCGGGAGCCAGTCTTCGCCGTCCCCTGGAGGAAAGGCTGAAGGCAGGATCCGCCCAAGATTTCGAGATTTTGGTCCCCGGAGCCGAGGAGGTGGCGGTGATCTCTGGCGGCGAGTGGACTCACCTATCCAGGGAGGGCGACATATTCCGGGGAGACGTGGTTCTGTCGGAAGGCGAGGCCCAGGTGGCGGCCAGGTTTTCGGGGGAGAGGTCTTATCGCGGCCTCCTCGAATACGATTTCCTCTGAAGCAAAACTGGGGGAAGGATTTCGCCATGAGGGTTACAATAATCTACGATAACAGGTCCCTTCGAGAGGATCTGAGAGCCGACTGGGGCTTCTCCGCCCTCATCGAGGCGAGGGGGAAAAGGATCCTATTCGACACTGGAGCGAAGGGCGATATCCTCCTTGGGAACATGAGGGCCCTCGGCCTGGACCCGAAATCCATCGAGGAGGTCTTCATATCCCATCCCCACGCCGATCACATGGGTGGGCTCTCGGACCTTCTCAGAATCAACCCTGTGAGGGTGGTGATTCCTTGCTCCTCTCCAGCCCCTCGGAACGTTCGGGTTCTGAAGGTTTCAGAACCCGAAGAGATCCACCCGGGGATATACTCCACCGGAGAGCTTGCGGGCGTAGAGCAGTCGATGGCCATCGATTCCGGCTCCGGGATAGTGGTGATCTCGGGATGCGCCCACCCCGGCGTCGGAAGGATCCTCGAGGTCGCTTCCGGGTCCGGGATGGTGATGGGGCTCATCGGCGGGCTTCACGGATTCTCCGACCTCGACCTGATAAGGGATCTGGACCTGATCTGCCCCGCCCACTGCACTCTTCACAGGTCTATGATCCTGGAGAGATTTCCAGAGAAGGGCCTTGAGGGCGGGGCTGGAAGGGTCATAGAGATCGTGGATTAACCCAATTTTGTGGCCCATAGAGAGGTCGGATCATGAGGATAGTTTATTCCAAAAAGTTCGAGGAACGATATCATACAAACCCGGTGGAGAACCCCGATCGTGCGAGACTGACCGCTTTGGAGCTGGAAGGGCGCAAGTTTGTGGAGCCGGTGCCTGCAAGCCTGGAGGACGTATCAAAGGTCCACAGCAATGAGCACATCGAGAGGGTGAGGAGGAAGGGCATGCTAAACCCAGCCCTCCTCGCAGCCGGTGGCGCCAGCCTAGCAGCAGAGCTCGCCCTCGCGGGGGAGCCGGCCTTCGCCCTGATCCGGCCACCGGGCCACCACGCCGCGAGCGACCACGCCTGGGGCATGTGCTACTTCAACAACATGGCCGTGGCCATCAGGAAGATTGAGGACCAGATCAAAAAGGCGCTTATAATCGACATCGACCTCCACTTCGGCGACGGAACGGTCAGCATATTCCGGTGGGATGAGAAGGTGGAGGTCGTGAACGTTGGCGCCATCGACATGGGGTTTGATTACCTGAAGCTGGACAGGAGCGGATACCTGGACCAGGTGGAGAGGGCGCTTGAGATCCACGACTTCGACATCGTTGCGGTCTCTGCCGGGTTTGACACCTACATCGAGGACTGGGGAGGCCTTCTCACAATCGAGGATTACCGGGAGATCGGCAGGATCATCAAGGAGGGAGCTTTGAAAAAGGGCAGGGGAAGAC
>JBFESM010000303.1:0-1744 GCA_041548445.1 Methanothrix sp.
ATAGGCGGCACGGTTTCTCTCAAACCACCGGTCGTAGCGGTCCACCTGGTTCTCATAAGGGTCAGGGTTGGGTCTGGGAATGGTGCATCACCCGTCCCGCCACCTGATGCACATCCACCTTCCCCCATACTCGGCGTCCAGGGCGTCTTCGAGGGACGGATGCCACTCGTCCCCACTGGCGAGCCTGAACTCCTGGTCGCCCGCCCGAAGGGCTCCGTCCTCCCTGAGCTGGACGGAGATCTCCACAACGCCGCCAGATTTCAGGTCCACCTCTGCCTGGCGCTCTGAAATTCTCTCTTCAGCTCCGGCGGAGATGAGGGCGACCTCACCGATAGGCGCGCATTCGCCCGCCTTCTCGGGCTTTGTATTGGTCGAGGTCTCTGCTGAAGGTTCCGGCTCCATCTCTGGCTCTTGCTCCGGCTCGGCCTCAACCGCCGCCTTTGCTTCTGGCATCGTTATCGATTCGGCCTTGGGCGGACTATCATCGATCCGGGCGATGCTGGGATTGTTGCCCTTGACCCGTTTCACTTCACCCTCTTCGGTCTCGAACTCAATCATCTGGGCCGTCGCCTTGGTGACGACACAGCTTTTATCACGCCCCTCGGGAGATGACCACCTCAGGCCGTCCCCCGCCTTCCAGCCGAACTTGTTCTTCGTCATTTTGCCTCACCACTCTCCCTTATCGCTCCAATTTTGTGACTGCACATGAGGCTTTGATTAAGATGCCAAAATATGTTTCGCATCGCAATGGGCTAAACGGGCCCGAAACCCGATACTTTCAAAATCACTTTTTATGTCGGCTGAGAATTCCAAGCTCAGATGAGACCGACCTCGATCCTGGCACTGATTCTATTAAGCATCTCTTCTCGCCGGCTGGGCCCTGGGCGCGCCATAAGACGATTTTCGGCGCGCGGTTCAGGCTGGTGAATTCCTGGCCAGGATCGAGAGGGGCGGTCCCATCGACGCTCTCTGGAAAACTTGCGTCTTCGAGCTTTGCGGCGTCGCCGACGTTCGCAGAAAGACGTACTCGGTGGTGGTGACCAGCACACCGGAGAAGAGGCGATCGTGGCTCGCGGAGGTGCGGGAGACGGTGGCGAGGCGGTTTCCGGCGCTGGGCGACTAGGACCAGGGGAACAAGCACGATCCCGGCAGTGATCGATCCCACAGGAGGACCGCATCGTGAACTTCGGCCCTCATAAGATCTTCAGTTTTCGGAGAGATTTAATTAGGTTCAGGCTCATAAAGCTCCGAGGTGATTTGCAGATGATAAGAGCGAAACTCGAAGGCGATAAACTCATGATCCCCGAAAACATCATACAAAGAGCTGGTTTGAAGGACGGTGATGAGGTTGAGGTCGGGCTCGAAGACGGAAAAGTTGTGATCAAGCCTTTAGTTGACTTAGCTCAATTCAAAAAGGAACTGAGAGGTTGCGTTGAGAGTTCGAAGATCGATCCCCTCGAGGCGAAGAGAATATGGGACGCCTGATCTTCGTGGACTCCAACATCTGGTGCTACTACTTCGATCGATCTGCCCAGGAGCACGATGTAGTCTCAGAGAGGTTGGAAGAAGTCCTTGGGGGCGGTGTGGTCATAAATACTGTTGTGGCGATGGAGGTGGCCCATTACCTAATCAAGAACCTGGGCTCTGAGGGAAAGAAAAAGAGGCTCCTCGCTGTTTTATGTGGGTAGATCGAACTCGAGTTTTCCTAACCTGAGATATATAGTAGTGATAAAATTTTTTGTTG
>JBFESM010000304.1:0-1741 GCA_041548445.1 Methanothrix sp.
AAATCGTCGATAGTTGCTCCGGTATGGATCGACGATGAAGCAGATATCCAGGTTTTAGAGAATATGTTCGATTATTATTGGGCAATTTCCGAATCAGGTCCGACGTATGGAAAATTCGATAAGCTAAGTTTTGCGGGGAAATCATTTTTATTCGATTTCATTTTTAATTTTGGCGATGGATTCATCCCAGCAGAGGAGGACAAGCGAGACGTTCACCAAAAGCAAGAGGAGGGCGAGCCTGGATACCGGGCCAATCCTTCCTTCCGGGCCGACTCCCCTCATTTTGGACATCCTCAAACTTCCCATGAAATTTTACCTCCTAACCTCGGGAGCTAGAGATCTCCATATTTATTTGGATACCACAGAGATGCTCAGAAGTCGAAGAGGGACCTCTGGCGGTCGTCCTTCTCCGGCTCCGCAGGCTCTGAGCTCTCGCCTTGGTCCGCAGAGGATCGCTCCTCCTCCGATTCGGCCTCCTCGGCCGGCTCCTCCTCCGGATCGATGACCTTCGAGCCCGCCTCAGAATCGTCTTCGTCGAGAGCGTCCTTTTTGGCCTTATCCGCCCTTCGAGGCCTTTCCTTCTTTTCGGCCTTTTCCGACTTTTTAGTTCCGCCCCAGGCGATCTCGATCTCCGAGACCCTCTCCTCTTCGAGAAGCTCCTGGGCGGCATCGTAGAGCTTCGAGACCTTCTTGGTGGTCGGCTTCGTCCCCAGGAGGAGAGCGATCTCCTCGACGGTGAAATCCAGGAGGGCCGCCACCTTCGGCCCCATATCGGAGTCCTTTAGGAAAAGGCCGAAAAGCCCCATCATCTCGGCCTTGGCCATCCGGGAGCTGATGTGACAATGAGTTCCTATCTTTTTGGCCGCCGAGTCCCGGACCTGCCTTGCGCCCCTGGTCTGGCCCATCCTTCGCCAGTAGCTCGGAGGCCGAAAGGGGATGTAGCCGCCCTTCTTCTCCGTCCTGGCTACCTGGACCCCTCCGGTCATCATGAAGGAGGCGTACCGCCACAGGCCGTAGTTCTGGCGCCTGCGGACCCGTCCGAGAAAGACGTCGGCCCTTGAGAGCCTATCATAGCCGGCGGCGAGATCTGCGGGCTTGTAGACCAGGGGCAGGTTCTCGTCGATCCAGTGGACCAGGTCCTCGGGACTCTCGTCCAGGGACCAGGCGATCTTGACCGCCTCGGAGGGGACGGAGCCTCGCAGGATCTTGGCCACACCGTCGAAGATCGAGGCCTTCGAGTCCCGTACGCTCGTCGCCACCTCGCCGAGCTCGAGGGAGCCCTCCAGGGCCGCCTGAAGATCGTTTACGGCGCTTCGAAGGTCGCCGTTCGCCATATCGGCGATCTCCTCGATCATCTCCGGGGTGCATCCGGCTTTCTCGGCCCGGCATATATCCTTCAGGACCGAGGCCACGGTGGTTTTCCTGATGGACCTGAACTTGATTCCGAGGGTCGCCTCCCGGAGGGGCTTAGTGAGGCCGTAGTAGTCGTTAGCGATCAGTATCACCGGCTGGTCGGTCTCTTTTACCAGCCGCAGCATCGCCGCAGAGCCGCCCCGGTCCGCAGAGCCGTAGAGGTTGTCGGCCTCGTCCAGGATGACGAGCCTCTTTTTTCCGGAGAAGGTCATCATCTTTGAGGCTGCGCCCGCCACCTTCTGGATGGCGGCGGCGGTCCTGCTGTCGCTTGCGTTCATCTCGATCTGGTCCCAGCCGAGCTCCTCGGCCAGGGCCAGGGCTGTGGTGG
>JBFESM010000305.1:0-1731 GCA_041548445.1 Methanothrix sp.
AAATGGAACCCGAAACGAGGCTCTGGAATTGGACCTTCCCGACACGCCGGGGATCTCGGATGGGGTTTATCAAGATCTGATGGCCGAAGAGATCGTGAAGGCGAAAAACCTCAGAAACCTCAACGACTTCAAGCTCCTTCAAGCGAGCTGGATCTTTGACATAAACTTCTGGCCAGCTTTGGTGGCGGTAAAGGATAGGGGATACCTCGAAAGGATCAGATATGTTCTTCCGAATTTCGAGAAGGTCGATGGGATCTTCGCACTCCTCAAATCCCGCCTCGAAGAGAGGATCGAGTCCGAAAGGCCGTTGGATTAGGCTTGATGTCCCTCCTCTCAGCTAAGCCTCAAGCCCCCATCCTTTTTGCGGGCTTCCGGAAAATCGGACATATTCTCCTAAAAGGCGTGATCTCGTTTCTGGAAAAAAAACTCTGAAAATAAATCTTTTATATTAGTAGTTGCAAAACTCTCCTGTAGGGAGATTGTTAGCATGAAGGTGATTAAACTCTTGATGGCCGTCATGGTCATCGGTCTGTTTTGGGTCTCTACTTCTCTCGGAGAAGATGGAATGGCCACCTCGCCCTTCGAGGAAGATTGGTCCCCTTGGGGCGAAGACTTAGATTTTGGCGATGACTTCGGTTGGGAGATCTTCGGGGCGCAGGGGGACGACTCATCTGAAGACGCCGTTTCTGAAAATGACGAGTCGGCTGACTCATCGGACTGGTACACCCCCGTGGACGACTGGATCGTAGACGAGAACTTCTACAGCGATTTCGGAGGATCTGAGGGCGAAGAGCTCGGCTGGGGCGACACCGACGACCATCCGGGAATGCCAGGTCTCGACGAGAACGCTCTGTGGATCGTCTTTCCGTACAGCAACAACGTCCGCACCACCAGGCTCGTGATACAGAAAGACAGGTACGCAAAGGAGCTGATAATTCCAGGAACAAGCGGGACACTAACTATCTACGAGGTCAAGCCCGACGGCACGGAAAAGACTTACGTTCCAGGCTGGCACGTGAAGGCGAAGAGGGCTTATCGAACCTGGTTCACCGCCGACTCGGTCGGCGAGTACACCGTCTGGTACGAGATCCACGACGAGAAGTTCAACGTCACCAACAAGAGCAACGAGATCAAGTACGAGGTCTTCGAGAACCTGGCCGTCGTCGTTCCGAACGAGGCCAAATGTCCGAACGAGACCGCCACCTTGAGGGCGCTGGTCTCGGGATGTGACAATCCCATCTACCAGTGGTTCAAGGGACTCTCATCCGCTACGGGATCGATAATACCCAATGAGACGAGCAGCGTTTACATCATAAGAAACGTCACACCGGAAGATGCAGGTTACTACACCTGCAAGGTGAACTGCAGCGGAAACAGCGACGAGGATGCGGGAAGGTTCTTCGTCGGATGGTGGGATTGCGAAGGAGGAATAAGTCCCTGCAAATGTCAATTTCGCCCAATGCCATGACCTCGGAATCGGCCATGGCACAATCTTTTTTTCGGCTCCTCGCTATTTGGTTTGGGAATTTGAATCAGAAATTCTCTGTTCCTCTGTGGTGAAACGCGATGCACTGACCCAACCACAGAAACACAGAGGAACAGAGAACATATTCTCCGCCTGAACTCACCCCCATAATTCAGCGAAGAGCCTTTTTTTCCAACCATCGAAACGGTTAAGGTCTATTCGATGCCAATTGGCCATCATGAGTTTTTCATTCTTTCCTGCAGTGG
>JBFESM010000306.1:0-1709 GCA_041548445.1 Methanothrix sp.
ATTGCGCAGACGACGTTACTGAAATACGAGGACCGACTACCTCATAGGAAGATCCAAAATGCGCTGAGGCGACTGCATGGACTGAACATATGTCCAGCTACGATCTTCGACCTAACTCGCAGAGCAGCTGATGCGGTCCAACCTCAGTATGATGCGATTCTAGATAGGATACGGGATGCACCTATCCTTTACGTGGATGAAACGTCAATCCATGTCCAGGGAAAGAAACATTGGATATGGGCATTTACGACACCATCCGAAACTTTTGTTGTGATACGAAAGAGTCGCGGGACGAAAGTCCTGCTGGAGGTCTTGACAAGGAGATTCGAGGGCATCATAGTGTGCGATGGCTGGAAGCCGTATGCCAAATTTACAGAACGGTTACAGCGATGCTGGGCACATCTACTCCGAGAATCAAGGGATCTTGCTGATAAGATTGAGGAGGCAGTTCCTATACATGAAGCCCTAAAGGATCTCTATGAAGAACTGACCGGTGCTCTAGAAAACGATCCCCCACCTGAAGTGCGGATTGAATTATGGGACAAGGCACGAATAAAGCTACGTCAGTTGATCACAAACGACCACAAAAACGTGAAGGTCAGAAAACTTATTGGCAAGATTAGCAACGGCTTCGAGTACTGGTTCACGTTTGTAATCCATCTTGACGTGGAGCCGACTAACAACAGAGCTGAAAGGGCACTCAGAGAGCATGTCATTCTGAGGAAGATCGTTGGTACATTGCGCAATAACAAAGGGACGTCGATTCATGAACGTATTATGACCGTACTGGCGACATGGAAGCAACAGGGACTCGATTCTCTACAGATACTGAGATCAAGCTTGGCCAGCTAAACATGTACCTGATAAGAAATACGGAAGTGTTGTTCACAGGTGCTTCCGGCCTGATCCTGAGACATTCCTTAAGATCTGGAGGCATATGTGGCGCAGACTCTATGTCCAGAAGCCGCCTAAGCCCCTTTTCATAGACTCGATAAGAGACCCTCGTCCCGGGGGCGAGAACTTGCCCCAGGTGACGAAAGATCTCCTCCTTTGGTCTGGCCATGGCAGCCACCATTACCAAGTCGCACCCTCTATCCATGGGAAAGTAAAAGTGGTCACCTACGATAATCTCGATCTGGGAAGACAGGTCCAAACGGTCAAGGACCTCTCGTGAGAGCTCTGCCCACCGCGGAACCTTTTCGATCCCGATCCCCATCAAACCGCATTCGCTGCAAAGGACGATCAGGCTGAGGGGAAGAGGCCCGCTTCCGAGGAAGGCGACAACATCCCCGGATTTGAGGGCCGAGCCCCTCTTCTCCGCCTCTGCCAGGAGCAGGTAGTTTGGATAGAAGGTGAAGCTCTTCAGAACTGTCCAGGGGTCCTGGCTTTCGAGGATGGATCTTGCTGATTCCACCTCCAGCCTCAGTCCAAAGACGTTTCTGAGCCTCGATATACCCTCTCTCACCTCTTTGAGACGGGGATCTTGAAGAAGCCTTTCCACCACCCTTTCTTCGACCTTTTGCGCTGCAAGGGCATCGAGACGACGGAAGGCCCCTTCCAGATTTTTGGACTTCGAGCTGAAGATCTCGTCATCGCCCAGGTCCTTGATCGAAGCATAAACCTCCATGAGGGCGGAACGCGTCGACTCTTCAGATATTCCGGCCATCTTCTTCAGGCGAAGTATGCAGCAAGGCGAGGTCAAGGCCATC
>JBFESM010000307.1:0-1692 GCA_041548445.1 Methanothrix sp.
AGTCGGACAGTATGGATTCTAGGTGCTCCTTGTTCGAGTGCTCCATGAACAGCATCAGAACGACGTGCATCTCCCGAAGCTCAGATCTGATCTCGAGGATCTCCCTTTGGAAAGGCTCTTCCAGAACTTCCATGCGAGAGTTCTATGGTGTCAAACGTAAAAAGGTTTTCGCTATATATCCCAAGGTCATTTTTGTGTATCTGGTTGTAGTTGGTACAGTCTGATGACGCCAAAGTATATATCCGTACCTTTACTATTAGATGTCAAGGTGAAAAATATGAGCATCAAAGAGGAGATACACGCGCAGATCGCCGGGGCCCTTAAGGGCGCAAAGTTTCCGATAAAAACCCCAGAGGAGCTTCTGGCGGCGATGCCCGCGGGCGCCGAGACGAAATGCAAAGCAGGCGACGTTGAGCTAACGGCTGGAGATGCGGGAAAGGTCCTCAAAGCCAGCGACTTTCCCTTCAAGAGCGCAAAACAGGTGGCCGACGTAATCGTCGAGAGGGCGGGGCTTTAAGCCCCGACGATTTTTATTTATTTCTTGTACATATTTTACTTATTTACTTGTTTAATTTGTTTTACCTATCTTTATGCAAGATTCTTTTCATCTCTGCCCGCCGGTCTCGTAGGCCCGGATGACGTCGGTCCGGGTTATTATCCCGAGGAGCTTTTGCGGATCTTCACTGCTCACCACCGGTAGCCTGCCTATTTTGTTCTGGTACATCAGGTCCATGGCGTACTTTGCGGACTGGTCCGGACGGACGGTGATGACCTCCCTGACGGCCACATCCCCCACCAGGATCCGATCCTGCTCCTCAATCGGCGCCTTTCTTAGGTCGTCGAAGGTCACGATCCCCACCATCTTCCCGTCTTTCAGTACTGGAAAGCCGGTGTGGTTGAATCTTGATATCCTTTCTCTGAGCTGGGATAGAGTCGTTTCGGGTCCGACGGCCACGACGTCCCGGTGCATCGCCTCTCCAACTGTTATCCCCTTCAGAACCGGCTGGGGCTGGTCGATGAAGATCCCCTTTTTCATCAGCTTGATGGAGTAGATCGACGCCCCCTTCATCAGGATCTGAGCTGTCGCGTAGCTCAGAACGCAGGCGATTATGATGGGCGGTAGCCTGCTGTAGCTGCTGGCCATCTCCGGGATCATCACTATGCAGGTGAGAGGCGCTCGCGCAGCTCCAGCGAAGAGGGCCGCCATCCCCAGAAGGCCGTAGACCGTGGGGGTGGCGGTATCCAGATCTGGGAGGATGATGCCTGCTAATAGGCCGAAGGCCACCCCGAACATGAACCCGATGTAGAGGGACGGAGCGAATATCCCACCGCTGCCGCCAGACCCCACCGTGAAGGATGTGGCCAGAATCTTGAGCAGGCCGAGGGCGACAAGAAGCATTATCAGATCGGACGAGCCCGGAAAGGACGGCATCTCGAAGATTCTGGTTATTCCGTCGTATCCGACGCCCATAATCCCGTAGCCGAAGAGGTAGTATCCGCTAATTCCAGCCACGGTCCCTCCCAGGGCTGGCTTGAGCATCTTTGGGATCTTGAGCGCCTCGAAAAAATCCTCGACGAAGTAGAATATCCTCACCCAGGAGAAGGCTAGAATCCCAAAGATCGGGCCTAGGATAAAACAGAGGGCGAGGTCCGCGGTGCTGAAGGCGAACTCAGGATTGAAGAAGGCCGGGG
>JBFESM010000308.1:0-1692 GCA_041548445.1 Methanothrix sp.
ACGAAAAATCTAATTGGTCTAAACTATATGATATATTATCGTACGTATCCTGTGGATATGGCGTACGCCCCGGTTATACACTTGGTTGGATTGTTGTATCAATGTACATCTTTTGGGTTATTTTCTTGGGGTGCAGTCGATCGGTTTTAGAGGCCGTATATTTCAGCTTCATTAGCTTTACGAGCGGCTCTCCAAGCGATCTGCCAATTGGAGCTTGGGAGTACGCAGCCATGATCGAAAGCGTTCTCGGTTACTTCTTCCTCGCGCTCTTCATCGTCGTCCTGGCCCGAAAATTTATCAGGTGAAGGGACGGGCTCTTCCGACCTCACCAGACCTTCAGATCGATGCTCTCGATCCTGACCATCCTCCCCTCGGAGTGGACGATCATCCCCGAGTGGACCTTCTGCATCATGCAGTGCTCGGGAAGAAACCTCACCGTCTCCCCGACCTCGGGGACCCGGCCCCTGCTGACGACCCCCTCGAAGGCCGCGACCATGCAGACTCCCACGTCCTTGGGTGCGAAGTTTTCGTCGCCGAGGAGGTGGCGCGGCCCCACCATGTGGACGGTGACAAGGCCGTGATCGATCTTTATGATCTTGCCAAAAAGAGTTACTGGGCAGCCCAGGGGCCGATAGCGGAGGACGTCTCCGACCTCGAACTCGGCGTCCCGGTCGAAGGGGTGGATGTCTTCACGACAGGCGGGCTCGCCCGGAAGCGGCGCCAGGGCGAAGTCTGCGGCCAGGCCGTCGATGACGCCCCGGATCTCGGCCTCGGCCTCTACCTCTTCACCCGCTCGCCCCTCTCTTCCTCCCTCACCCCATCGCCTTCTAATTTCGGGAAGGATCTCCTCAATCTTGGCCCTCTCGGCGAGGTGCTTCTCCTGGCCGAGGTAGGGGCATAGGTCGAGGTCTCGGCCTGCTAATAAGGCCCTGGCGAACTCCCGGCAGTTCTTGAACCCGCACTCGCCACAGTTGAAGCCGGGCAGAAACTTTGCGATCTCCTTCATCTCGCTCACACCTTCACTTTCTAAAACCTCGCAAAGCCTCTCTACTCCCCGGAGTACTCCATGAACCCGTCCAGGTGACGGAGAACTCCCCGGTGGTGCTCCTTTGAAACCCGGAGCTCCCCTGTGCAGAGGGTGCATATCGCAAGAGGCGGGTTGTGCCGAAGGAGCATATTCTCGCCGACCTCGGGGCCGTCTCGTATCAGCTCGGCGAGCTCCGCGGCCCCCTTGCCGGAAAGGCCGTTCGCCTCGACGATCCTGCACCGAGGGTTCGCTTCGAGAATCCTCTCCCGGAAGACCTCCCTCTCGGCCTGGGAGACCATGTCCCCCTTCGTCAAAACAGCGACGTCGGCCGTCGTCAGAAGCGGCCCCACCTTCAGGGGCGCGTTCGGCCCCGTGGTGACGTCGATGACGCATACGGCAAGACACGAGTCGGGGTAGGGAGCGCACCTAAGGCAAAGGCCCGCGGTCTCGTTCAGGAGGACGTCGGCCTTTTGATCCCTCGCCCACTCCAGCATCTCGTCGACGTTGTAGATTGAGTAGTGGTCGGGACACATGTACTTTGCTAGGCCCACGGCAACGGGTACATTGAGCCTCTGGAACCTCTTGTCGTCCTCGGTCCACAGACAATCGATCTTAACGACGGCGGGCCGGAGCCCCTCCCTCTGGAGGCTCTTTGTCGCGTGCAT
>JBFESM010000309.1:0-1684 GCA_041548445.1 Methanothrix sp.
CTTAAGAGGTACGACGCCGTGGCGGAGCTGGCCGAGGAGCTCGTCGAATCCATGCCCGACTTCGTCCCGGGCTGGATGGTGAGGGGGATCGCCCTCCTGGGCCTTGAGAGGTACGACGAGGCCGTGGAGACCGTCAACAGGGCGATCCTTCTGGACCCCACCAACGTCGAGGCCCGCGAGATGAAGCAGAGGACCGTCGAATACCTGGAAGAGGTGAAGAGCGCCTGAATTTTGGGGGCGATCTTGCGCCTCTTTGGATATATCCACCTTTTGTTTACGCCGCCGCGGTGGCGTTCTCCGGGACGTAGACCACCATCCCGTTCTCCAACTGGTAGGCCGTTCCCATCTTGGTGCCCTGACCCCCGGCGATCTTATCGGTCATGTTCAGGACCTGGATCTGGTCCATCTCCTTGATTATGATCTGCATGTTGGGGTCGCCCGGGTTCTTGACTATGGTGACGCTGGCCTCGGGGGTGAGCAGCTCTGGTATGTTGTAGGAGATGACCAGGGCCAGGAGAAGGGCGATGGCGAAGACCATGGCCGCATCAAAGAGGTTTGCAACCCCGCTCAGGGGGTCGTCTTCGGACTCGTCCAGCATCCCGATTCTGGGGCGACCAGCCCGCTCTATCCTGCTCATCCGGCCGCCTCGCTTCCCTCGCCGCGGGGCTTTATCTTGCCGCTCTCGCTTTGCATCAGCTCCGCTGCATACTCGAGGTCGCTCAGATCCTGTCGGTACCATCGGTTTCTGACCACGTAGACCCCGTAACAGATCCCGCCGACGGCAAGGCCAATCACCGTCGTTGAGAAGGCGATGACCAGGTTGTCAGCCATCTGCTGGATGTCGCCCTGAGAAAGGTTGATCAGAGCAGGTCCCATGGGGATGAGAGTTCCCATCAGCCCCAGTATGGGCCCCACTCTCACCCCGATCTTGATCGGCTCCAGGGCCTTTCCCATGCCAAGCTCCGCATCCTGAAGCGCCTTTTCCAGCCTTATCTGGAAGGAGTCGCTTCTGAGGGACCGGGCCGCCTCGCTCAGGGCTGCCGAGACCCGGGGATGGGCTTTGTAGCCCTCCACGAGAGAGCAGGCCTGATCTTCCCGGCCCGTTCTTGCCATCTTTGAAGCTTCGAGGCAGACCCTCTCAAGCTCGGCAAGGTCTCTTCGCCTGGAGGTGTACTCGGATATGAGAGAGCCCAAAAGCGCCAGGCACCATCCGAAGAGGACGAGAAGCGCCAATATCACCGGATAGAGGAGCGCCGTCGAGAAGACGAAGAGGACGTTTACGATCTCGACGTAGACGCTCACAGATAGACCCCCATCCTCCTGCCGACGAACCCAAGGACGACCAGTCCGAGGATGAATAGGTAAGAGGTGAAGAGGTCAGATGCTGGAATGGTTATGGGTGCGAAGGGCATCGACTGGGTATTGAGGTAGGCGGGGATCAGAAGCATGGAGAGGATGTAAAAGAGGCCCACAAATATCATGGCGTTCCCCAGGGCGGAAGGGGCCTTCCCCACCTTTCCGACGGTGGTGGATAGAACGGCGATGGAGATGAAAAAGATGAGGCCCACGATCGCTCCCACCTTCCAGCCTGCGACCTCCAATAGACCAGCGAGAGCGCTGCAGGAGAGGAAGGTGGCGGCAAGACATGCAGGACAGGGCACGGAGAGGATCCAGAAGGTCTTTC
>JBFESM010000310.1:0-1670 GCA_041548445.1 Methanothrix sp.
AACGGAGTTGTAGAAATGGCAGAAGAAATCGAACTGGACATGTCCCCCATGTACGAGGGGGAGCGGATCAGGAAAGGCGACATTTGGGTAGAGATGGGCGGTCCCAAGGCGGACGGCTTTGAGCTCTCTATCGCAGCTTCTATGGACGAGGTCGAAGACGGCAAGGTCACCGTCAAGGGTCCCGAGATCGGCGAGATCGAAGAGGGCACCACGATCCCCTTCGGCATGATCTTCAAGGTTGCAGGCGAGCTCATCGAGCCCGACCTCGAGGCGATCATCGAGAGGCGTAACCACGCCCTTCTCTCCTACGTCCACGGCCTTATGCACCTGAACCAGAGGGACGCTATCTGGATGAGAGCGGGCCTCGACGTTAAGAAGGCAGGAGTAACCTCCTGGGAGCAGATCTTCAAGAACGTCATGAACCTCTACAAGGCCGAGATGCCCTTCATCGAGAAGATGGAAGCGATCGTCCTGACCTCACCTGAGGAGGTCGCCAAGGGTCTCGAGGAGGCTCATGCCAAGTACTTTGCCAGAGACGAGCGTTCCAAGGGTCTCCACGACGAGGAGGTCGACGTCTTCTACGGCTGCACACTCTGCCAGGCCTTCGCCCCGACGAGCGCCTGCTGCGTGACGCCCGACAGACCTTCCCTTTGCGGTGCTATCACCTGGTTCGACGGCCGTGCCGCGGCAAAGGTTGATCCCGAGGGACCCCAGTTCCCGATCCCCAAAGAGGGAGTAATCGACGAGATCGCCGGCGAGTACGAGTCGGTCAACGAGATGGCAGCCTCGCGGTCCGGTGGCGAGTACGACAGGATGGCACTTTACACCTTCTTCGACGCGCCCCACACCTCTTGTGGCTGTTTCGAGACTATCGGCTTCTACCTGCCCGAGGTTGACGGCATCGGCATAGTCGACCGAGACTTCACCAGCCCAACCCCGAACGGTCTTCCCTTCTCTACGATGGCAGGCCAGGCTGGCGGCGGAAAGCAGGTCGTAGGTTTCCTCGGCATGGGCCTTCTCTACTACTTCTCACCCAAGTTCCTCCAGGCCGACGGCGGCTGGAGACGCATCGTCTGGATGCCAAAGGAGCTCAAGGAGAAGGTGAAAGAGGGCATCGACGAGGATATGTTCGCCAAGATCGCTACCGAAGAGGACGCAACCGACATCACAGCCCTGAAAAAGTTCCTCCTGAAGGTCGACCACCCTGTGGTTGACGGTGTCGAGAGGAAGGTCGACGACAAGGCGGTCTCCGACGGCTGGAAGATCGAGGACCCCTCCGAGTTCGAGGACGAGGTCATCGCCTTCATCGAGGAGAGCGGTGGCGACATCGACGTCGACGCGATCAAGGAAAAGCTGATGATGAGCGAGGGCCAGTTCATGCAGGTCATCGAGTACCTGCAGGACGAGGGCATACTGGAGTAAGAATTTATAGTATCTCTGTGTTTGAGGGTGTAGGAGGTTAGAGGAATGGCCAAAAAACTGTCACTTAAGCTGAAGAAGAAGGAACCTGAAGCAGCCGCCGCCCCCGCCGCAGGAGCGGCACCGGCGGCAGGAGCGCCTGCGTTCGCAATGTCTGCTGGCGGGTCTGGCGGGATCAAGCTGGTCCTCAAGGACGCAAAGGTTACAATCGAAAAGGTGACGCTCGCAAAGTAGAGCTCTCACCTTTTCCC
>JBFESM010000311.1:0-1662 GCA_041548445.1 Methanothrix sp.
CCATCATCACGGCAAAGCCGATCATCGCCCCTGCCGTGGCCAGGCTCGCGTTCCCGCCCCGCTGACACTCGGGGATGATCTCCTCGACCACGACGAAGATCATCGCCCCAGCGGCAAAGCCCAGGGCGCGGGGGAGAAGGGGCTCTCGCGAGGATGACAGCTCCCGCTCCAATGACGGCGGCGATCGGCTCGAAGATCGCTGATAATTGGCCGTACCAGAAGCACTTTGGGCGAGACATCCCCTCGCGCCGGAGGGGCATGGAGACGGCGACGCCGCCCCCCCTCCGAAAACGGGTTCACGGCTCCAGGAATGCCGAGACTATGCTGGCAAGCCTTTCAGGGTACTGGTACATCAGGCCGTGGCCCGCCCCCTCGAACCTGACCAGCCAGGAGCCCGGGATCCTCTCGGCCATTATCATCGAGTTATCCGGCGGCGTTATGACGTCCTCGGTTCCCGCCACCAAAAGGACCGGCCCCTCTATCTGGGAAAGCCGGTCACATGAACCGTTCCAGGCGGCGATCGCCTCAGCCTGGCGTCCCATATTCTCGGGGTGCGAGGGCTTCGTCGGCATCGGAAACTCTCTGTAGAACTCCGGATTTTCTTTTAGGAATTCAGGAGGGAATAGGAGAGCAAAGAGTCGCATACCGACCTCTTCTGGGGTTCCGGAAGTGTTGGTGAGCTCCTCCAAAACCTCGGAAGACGGCTGGACGGCTTCGGCACCGCCGCAGTTCGCCGCGTAGAGGACAAGCTTTTCGACCTTCTCAGGGTGTCGGAGGGCCACCTCCTGGGCCACCAGAGATCCCATCGACCAACCCAGGACGTGGGCTTCCTCGATTTCAAGAGCGTCCAAAAGGCCTGCGGCGTCGTCGGCCATCTCCTCTATCGAGAAGTTTCCGGCCGGTGCCGTCGAGTATCCCATGCCCCTGTTGTCGAAGACGACGACCTTGTAGTTCGAGGATAGCTCGTCCAGAAACTTCGGCGGCCATAGGTCCATCGCCGATCCGTACCCCATGATCAGCACCAGCGGCTCGCCCTCGCCGAAGACCTTGTACGCCATTTCTATGTCGTTTACGTGCACCTTTTGAATTGTTGCGTTTTCGGACATAAGTTCAAACTCCCCTTTCGATGTCTCGTAAGGGGCCGAGATCGACGTGGATGAAAGGATAATCAGCCCCAATAGCATTGCAAAAACAAATTTCATATGAGATTATCAGTGGCTTAAATATTTAAATATGACTCTGGATCAGAACTGCGCCTGCCCGTAGAAGGGGATCAACCGAAGAAAATGAAGATCCACCCGGAACCCGGCCCCTGCTTTCGGAAGATATCCAGACCGGCAGATCGCCTCCATGCCCGGAGATCTTCTCATCCCTGATGTTCTTGATCGGAAGACGCGACGATGTTGAATTAATCCACAAAATTAAAAAAGGAGAAAGGACGGACCACTAGGCCTCCGCCATCCTCTGCGCCCTATCCTTCTCCGCCAGGAGGACGTTCTCGTTCAGCACATCGCAGGCGTTCTCGTTCTTCCACCAGCCCCACCTATCCTCGCCGAGGGCGTCTGAGGCCGCATAGATGTCCTCAAACTCCTGGTCGTAGATGGTGTACTCCGGGTTCAGTGGCACCATCGACTGACCTGCGACCTTCGAGAAGGAGGGATC
>JBFESM010000312.1:0-1650 GCA_041548445.1 Methanothrix sp.
ATCGACGGGATCGTCACATGTCCCTCGATGGTCCAGTCCTTCGGCCTCGGCGACGTCGCCGATCACTGCACCCTCGTCACCTTCGGCTGCGTCGGCGAGGGGGTCTTCATGAACCGCGACGCCTGGGAAAATACCCCCAAGGACCTGAGGCCCATCATCGAGGAGGTCTGCCAAAACCCCTACCGGACCACTGGCGCCTTGACGAAAGAGACCTACGATGAGATCGTGGCCGACCTCAACGAGAGCGGGGTCGTCTTCACCACCCTGCCGGCCGAAGAGGAGGCGCGCTGGCACGAGGCGTTCCAGGACGTGACCCGGGTGTGGGTCGCAGAGCTGGAGGCGAGGGGACTTCCGGCGAGGGAGACGGTCGAGATATTCAACGAGGAGTGCGAGAAGAAGGGGGTCGTCTGCGTCGCCTTCCCGGCAGAGTGGAGGTAAGACGATCCCTGGGGGAAAGGGCCGAGGTTGTCGTCAGACACCTCTGCCCCTCCGCCCTAAGGGCGTCGGTGATCTGACCGCCTTGATAATTGCACATCATCAAGAATACGTGACACAAACCACTCTATGATTGGGAAAGTTAATAGAAGTGAACCGAACGTTTTCTGCAAATATCATCTCGCACTGATCGTTATAAAAGTCAGTCTTTTATTCTACAGTACGCGGTAAAAAAACTTATAAATTATAGTGTGTAGAACAAACGAGGAGGTCAATCTAGCTGCCAATTGAGCTGATTTGCGTAGTTCCTATTTCGAAAGGAGGGAAATTCGATGATAAAAAGGCCGAGAGTTATAATTATCCCGCTAGTCGCCCTAATGGTGATAAATCTTGCTGGAGCGTTCGATGACACAGATGGAGATGGCATCTCAGATGCTGACGAGAAAAACGGGACGCTTGGATACGTAACCGATCCAACCCGAAAATCCACTGACGGTGATCGCTACAATGATTTCGATGAGGCTAAAGCAGTTAACGTGCCGAGTTATGTAATCCCTGACCCTCTTGTCCCATCTGTGCCGGAGATTATGGTACGAGTCAAGCCTAAGATCGAGCTTAACCTAGCGAAAAAAGTACTATTTGGAGATCGCAACCTTGAAGCCAGAGGATATGAATATAGTTTAGAACAGAGCCACCATTTATCCGTCAAGAAGACGAACGGGACCGACGTCGCGCTTGAGATTGGCGCGGGCCCATACGGCGTTGTTCCAGGATTCAAGACAGAAGTACATAGAAACATAGAGTTCGTGGATACGACTCAATTTGCAGTAACGTCTGCTGAGACAAGTATTACTACTGAAGAAGCCTATGCCATGGTGGAGACCGACCTATCCGGATCAACACTGCAATTCTGCATAGAGATCATTAACGTTGGTAATGACATCTTGATATCGCCTCTGGATCAAGTTCAGTTGAACTTCTACATGGGAAATGACGAGAATCCTTTCAAGAGTCCATACCTAGATAAAATATACAAGAACATCGTACCCAATAAATCAATTGACACTGAGTTCAGTATACCTATTGATTTCGAGCTTTTTAAGCGCTTCATGGCGGGAGAGAGCGTCCGGGTCGAAATCGAACATATAAGCTACGGCGACGACCAACTAATCCTCCTGGATGTAAAAGGGCGGTGTATTGAGTTAGATGTTGATG
>JBFESM010000313.1:0-1624 GCA_041548445.1 Methanothrix sp.
GCCGCCGGGGTATATTTTAGAGCTTATTTTAGCAATTCGATATAACTGTGGTATCCTCGGTGGACGTCTCTCGCCACCCTCCGGCGATGGTTAGCCTCGTCGAGAATATGCTTGACCTGCACAGGCGGTTTTCGGAGACGAAGACCGGCCACGAGAAGACCCTACTTTCGCGGCAGATCGAGGCGACCGACCGGCAGATCAACGCCGACATCCAGCGAGCTTTGCGGGTTGACTGAGGAGGAGATCGGCATCGTGGAGGACGCCGCCCGGTGATTCCGCCGCCCGGGCTGACATACTGATGCATCGAAAAGCCTCGACCCGAGCTCGCCCCTTCACTTCAAGACAAATGCGAAAGCTCACTGATGCCCACATACGTACATCTGCACACATCCGTTCATCTAATCTGGTCTTAGTAACCTATATATAGTAAAGTCACGTTAATTACCGTGCACGAATTTAACGATCGTCGAAAATGATCCAGGAGATGAGTAATAAAATGGCAAAATTAGGATTAGTCACCTTGGAGCTTATGTTGGAAGAGCTGAGAAGGCCAGTCTTTGCAGGAGACGTCCCCGCCAAGATGGACCTTGAGAATGCCCAGTACGAGACCGTCTATGGCGGCGCAGGCCCCGATGAAGAGGAATGTGGCTGTGGTGGCGACGGTGACGGCTGCGGTGATGGCGGCTGTGGCGGTGGCTGCGGCGTCGAGATGACGATGGACGCCGGGCCCGCAGACTTTGACTTCGATGGACCTCTCGGCGCAGACCCCGTCGGAGATCGAGACAAAACCAGGGACAGATCACCCAGACCTGACAGAAAGAGGCTCCCCTGGTCCTTCGCCGTCGTGGCGGAGATCGCCAGCTGAAGCTTTGCTTCTCTTTTCATTTCGTTTCATTTCATCGAACCTTGCACTTTGCGGCAAAGCCCGCAGCCTGGTTTTTCGTATATCTCAGATCCTTGTGATCCTCAGATCCTCGTGATCTCTCTCGCCCAACAATCCCCCCATTTTACCTCACAGCTTCCTTTCCAGATTCGTTATTCTCCGAACCGCTCCTTTCCGAGCTCGGGGTTCGTATTCATTCACCACTTCGCCCCTCGGGACCGCCTCTCTGAATTTTTTGTCATCGGCAAATTTATATCGCCTCCTGCATCTCGGTAACTCCAGGTGAGAACTCTGCAGTCGTTGAACGAGCTTGGGTTAGAGGTATTCGAGGAGATGCTGGACTACGCCGACGAGCTCCAGGTGGGGGTGGTCGAGCTGGAGAACGGGACGGTGGTGGCCGACGCCGGGGTGGAGGTTCAGGGAGGTATCGGGGCCGGAATCTACCTCAGCAGGCTCTGCATGGCCGACCTCGCCGACATCCAGCCGGCCCCCTACGAGATCGACGGAATCCCGCTGCCTGGCGTCCAGGTGACAACTGATCACCCCGCCATCTCCTGCATGGCCTCCCAGTGCGCTATGTGGCAGATCAAGTCCGGCAATTACTTCGGCATGGGGTCGGGTCCCGCCCGGGCCCTCGCGCGGAAGACCAAGGACCTCTACGAGGCCCTGGAGTTCGAGGAGTATGCAGACGTCGGCGTCCTATTTTTGGAGTCGGATACCCTTCCAGACAAGGAGGTCGCA
>JBFESM010000314.1:0-1623 GCA_041548445.1 Methanothrix sp.
CACGGTGGTGAAGAGCGCGGTCATGAGGATGTCGACGATGCCCAGGCCACCCGGCAGAATCAGGGGCAGATTCTGGAAGACCATGATCACCGAGTAGACCGCAAATATGGCGAAGATGGGAACCTCCACCCCCAGGGACCGAAAGGCGGCGAAGGCCACCAGGTTCAGGGAAAGCCAGCCACAGAAGGCCCAGAAGGAGCTTAAGATGAGGGGGCCGTTCCTGTTTCGCAGAAGCAACATGCTCTGCTGGAACTGGCGGGTGATGGCGCAGTAGACGTTCCTGTCGACTCTTCTCTTGAATAGCCACTCCACCTGATCGATGACGACGTTGACCGTCCTCTGGAGCAGGTTCTCCGAGAAGCAGACCCCGACGAAGAGGACGCCAACCGATACCATGAGGAATATCATCGAAAAACAGGTGGTGAGAGCCCAGGAGGGCACGTCATAGCGGAGGACGAGGTAGGCAAGGCCCAGGGACATCCCCAAAACGAAGGGGATCGCCGTGATGATCCTGGTGGCGGCGACGCTGGCGGTGCAGGAGTCAAGCCTTGCGTTTCCCGCGATCTTGTTGAGGAAGTAGAGCCGGGCGGTCTCGCCCGATACGCTTCCCGAGGGGATCAGGTTGTTTAAGAATATGCTGGACATGTAGATGAAAAAGACGTCCGATAGGGAGATCCGGTAGTCCAGCTCCTGGACCACAGTCTTCCAGGCGAGGGCGTTGAAGACGACGTCCAGGAGGGATAGGAGAAATGCCAGGCCGAAGATCGTCAGGTTCACCTGCACCAAACTTGCAGTGACCTCGCCAAACCCCAGGTGGTACAGGTAAGCGAAGTAGGCGCCTAGCCCCAGGAACACCAGGGCTGTGGACTTCCGAGCGTTGATCGTCGGCAGCTCTACGTCTTGGACCACAACGCCCAGGAGGCTTTTGCCGTAGAAATAGTTATCTTTTCTGCTTTCTGAATATAATCGCCGATCGCCCATATCGGCACGAGTATTTCGAGGTGGATGGCAATTGCACAGTTGGAGGCCGGAGAAGTACGAGAGAAGCTCCTCGGCCCAGAAGCTCTGGGCTGAAGAGCTGATAAGAAAGATCGAGGTCGAGGGGAGCGAGAGGGTTCTCGACATCGGGTGCGGCGACGGCAAGATCACAGCAAAAATCGCAGAACTCTTGCCGGAGGGATCGGTCCTGGGGATCGACAGCTCAGAAGAGATGGTAGGCTACGCGAATGAGAAGTTCCCGCCCGAAAGGCACCCGAACCTCTCATTCCAGGTGGCTGACGCCCGCAACCTCAGTTTCGAGGAGGAGTTCGACCTGGTCGTCTCCTTCGCCACCCTTCACTGGATATGGGATCACGGACCCGTCCTCCGGAGCACCGAGCGGGCCCTCAAGCTCGGGGGCAGGATCTTCCTCCAGTTCGGCGGTCGTGGCAACGCCGCCGCCCCTCTCGGAATCGCCGACGAGATGACCGGAGAAGAGAGGTGGCGATCTTACTTTGAGGGCTTCGACTTCCTGTACGGCTTCTTCGGGCCCGAGGAGTACCGGGCCTGGCTCGAAGAGGCGGGCCTTCTGCCCCAGAGGGTCGAGCTGATCCCAAAGGACATGGTCCAGCCGAGCCCTGAGGA
>JBFESM010000315.1:0-1600 GCA_041548445.1 Methanothrix sp.
CTGGGGCGACTACTGGCGCGAGTACCTGGGCATAAAGGGCCTTTTGGGAATGATGGTGGAAAGAGGAGCCTTCAAGCTCCCGGACAGGATAATTCCCGTATCCGAGCGGGTGAGAGAGGATCTAGCCGCCATGGGGGTGAGGGCCGACAAGATGGAGGTCGTCCCCAACGGCGTGGACCAACTGAAGATCGATTCCGTCGAGGTGAAAGAGCAGGTCTACGACGTCATCTACGTCGGCAGGCTCTCCAGTCACAAGAGGGTCGACCTCCTCATCAACGCCCTGAGCTTGGTCAGGGAAGATATGCCCAAGATCAGGTGCGGGATCGTCGGGGACGGCCCTGAATTGGCCGAGCTGACCAGGATTGCCGAGGAGCTGAAGGTGAAAGAAAATGTGGACTTTCTTGGCTTTCTGGACTCAGAAGTGGAGTTGATAGCGAAGATGAAGTCCTCCAAGATATTCGTCCTCCCCTCCACGAGAGAGGGCTTTGGGATCTCTCTTCTGGAGGCGAACGCCTGCGGCCTTCCCGCCGTCGTCGTCAACGCTGAGAAGAGCGCAGCGGCCAGCCTGATAAAAGAGGGCGTAAACGGCCTCGTATGCGATTTGTCGGCCCGATCCATGGCGTCGAAGATGGAGGAACTTTTAAAAAATAACTCATATAAAAAACTGTCGGGCTCTTCAAAGGAATTTGCAAATGGGTATGATTGGGGCGAGATCGCTAGCAGAGCTGAAGCAGTATACGAAAAGCTTTAACAAGCTCTATCTAGCAGATGTTCTGAAACTCAAAAAAAGGGCGGTTCGAGATGGTCGGATGAAGATATTGCAAACCCCGGCTCGCTTTTATCCCCACGCTGGGGGTGTGGAAAATTACGTTCTCTACTTGAGCCGAGAGCTGGTCAAGCTCGGCCACGAGGTCACCGTCCTCTGCGCAAACGAGCCAAAGTCGAAAGAGGAGGAATTTTTGGACGGGATCAGAGTTCGACGGATCCCCTACATCGGCAAGATCGCCAATACGAACATCACCCCCAGGCTTCCCATCGAAATTATGAGGGAGGAGTTCGACCTCGTCCACACCCATCTGCCCACGCCCTGGAGCGCCGACTGGAGCGCCTTGGCCTCGGCTCTCAGGGGAAGGCCGATGGTGTTAACCCACCACAGTGACATCGTAGGCCAAGGCGGAATGAATTATGTCGCAAAAATATATAATAACATCAACCTAAAATTTGCATTAAACAGCGCCTCCAAAATAATCGTCACAAACCCGAAGGTGGTTGAATCGTCACAATATTTGAGCCGTCATTCAAATAAAATAAAGACGATCCCGATAGGTGTGGACGTTGAGAGATTCAGACCCATCGACTATTTAGAAAAAGAATCTCCAGGGGAAAAGACGGTTCTTTTCATAAGCGTGCTCGACAAATTTCACGAGTTCAAAGGTCTGGATCGCCTGCTCATGGCGATGGTGAACGTAGTCGAGGAGGTGCCGAAGGCAAAACTGATCGTCGGGGGAGATGGAGAGCTCCTGAGCCATTATAAGAATATGGCATCTTCCATCGGTCTGAAAGAAAGGGTCGAATTTGCCGGATACATACCCGAGGATGA
>JBFESM010000316.1:0-1583 GCA_041548445.1 Methanothrix sp.
CCTGGTCCAGGGCGACCCTTCTTCCGTTCTGGATCGAGTCGAGGTCGCCCTCCACCATGTAGTCGATCCCGATCTTCGATATCTTGTTCAGCTCGTCGGGGATGACCCCCCGAAGGACGACGTTCTCGACGTTGTCGTCGTGGGCGAAAGATGCCGTCGTCGAGAGGGCCGGGGAGACGGCCGCAACGCCCGGGATCGCCCAGATCACATCGATGAGGGTCTTGTAGAGGTGGATGTAATTTTCGCCCTCCTCGGGAAGGACGGTGACGTGGGGGACGAACTCGAAGATGATCTCGTTAAGGGTCGTCTCAAAGCCGTTTATGAGGGACCTAAAGAGGATGGTGATCGTCACGGCGAGGGCGACGGCTCCCACCGCAAGAAGGGTCTGCCTCCTTCGGGATATGAGGTGCTTTGAGGCGACGTACAGCTCGAACAAGGGACCACTCCTTGGAGAACCAGATCTTCAGTCTTAAGTGGTCCGGGCTCTATTTATAAAATCGCGCCGTCAGCCGCCATTCACTTCTAAATCGCAGAAATGATTGGAGGTCAGAGGGCGACCTCTTCGGCTTCCTCCACGGAGTAGTTCTCGTGGACGACCTTGCAGAGCCTCTTTACAAATAGTGTAGGGTTTTCGGCCTGGAAGATGTTCCTGCCTATGGACAGGCCCCCGCCGCCGACGTTTATCGAGTCGAAGACCATCTCCAAAACCTGGTGTTCTGTATCCATCTTGGGACCGCCCGCGATCACAACGGGGACGCTGCATCCCTTGACGACCTCCTTGAAGGTCTCGGGAGATCCGGTGTAGTTTGTCTTGACGATGTCGACCCCGAGCTCTGCCCCGATCCTGGCGGCGTGCTTGACGTACTCGACGTCGTGCTCCGACTTGACCTTTGATCCTCTCGGGTACATCATGGCGAGGAGAGGCATCCCCCAGCCGTCGCAGGTTCTGGCGACTCGTCCCAGGTCCTGGAGCATCTGAGCCTCGTCGTCGGCCCCGACGTTGACGTGGATGCTGACGGCGTCGGCGCCGATCCTGATGGCGTCTTCGACCTCGGTGACGAGGACCTTGTGATTTGGGTCCGGGCCGAGGCTGGAGCTGGCGGACATGTGGACGATCAGTCCCACGTCCCGGCCGTAGCCCCGGTGGCCGAAAAGGGGAAGCCCCATGTGGCCGAGAACGGCGTTCGCCCCGCCTTCGGCGACCTTGTCCACCGCCTCCTGAAGGTCTATCAGCCCCTCGATCGGCCCCACCGTCAGGCCGTGGTCCATGGGGACGATGACCGTCCGGCCCGTCCTCCTGTTGAAGATCCTCTCCATCCTGATGGACTTTCCGACGTTCCTCATGGGGGAAAGGCATGTTGTGAGTGGAGATTAAAAGTTGATGGTCAGATCCGAAAAAGACCGATTTATTTAATTACTTTCGAATCTACCATTTATGGGGGTTGTTTATGAGGATATTTGAAGCCCTTCTGCTGGCAATGGTAATGATTCTGGCGTCGTCGAGCTCCTGCCTGGGAGCTGATGACGAATCTGACGATGTATCGACGCTGATGGTCTCTGGAACGGGGGATGCAACCGCCGAC
>JBFESM010000317.1:0-1582 GCA_041548445.1 Methanothrix sp.
GATGGAAAGGCTGAACCTGGAGGGTGCGCCCCTCCTCTGCACCGTCCCCGACCCAGCGCCCCTCTCGCCAAAGGAGTTCGCCTCAGCAGCAGAGGAGGAGGTCGTCCTCGACACGAGAATGGAGCTGGCCTTCGGGGCGGCCCACGTTCCCGGCGCCCTCAGCATCTGGCTAGATGGCGTTCCCAGCTTTGCGGGCTGGTTTTTGCCCCGCGACAGAAAGGTTCTGCTGTTGGACGAGACCGGCGATCCCGATCAGGCCGCGAGGCGACTGCGGCGGCTCGGCTACGATAACCTGGAGGGGTACCTCGCCGGGGGTATGGTGGCCTGGCACATGGCAGGAGAAGAGAGCAGGTCTGTGGCCACCGCCAACGTCCACGACCTCTGCGCCCGGCTCGACCAAGAGGAGAAGCAGAAAGCCTGGATCCTGGACGTGCGAAGCGTCGACGAACTGGAAAAGTCCGGGAGGATCACCAGCGCTCACCACATCCACATAACCCAGCTTCCCAAGCGTTTGGGCGAGGTGCCGAGGGACCGGACCGTCTACATCTTCTGTGGGAGCGGCCTCCGATCGATGGTGGCGGCCTCGATCCTTCAGAGGAAAGGGTGGGAGGCCATGACCGTGATCCTCGGCGGCCTTGCCGGATGGTCTTCAGCCACGTGTCCCGTGGTTAGGTAGAAGGCGGGCCGGAGAAGGCCTCTCCTTCATTTTAAAAAAGGGTCTTTGTAATTCGCGTGGCTAGAGGATGAAAACTAAATCCGATATCAGTATCAAGGATCGCCCTTCGCCTTGCGGGTGATATTGCCCATAACCGCATTGAGTTTTTCGGGGCTGAACGCCGTGACGTTGTAGAACTCGCCGCCAGTCCCCTTTGAAATCTTCGTGAGATTATGGTACTGCTTTTCTGAGGGTTCGAAGCTCTCGTTTATCCCGATGCCTATCGTGAATATTCTGTATCCGGATTCGTTTGCCTCGGATATGTAATCGTCCAGCTTCTCTCCCGGCTCGAACTCGCTGAAGCCGGTCAAAAAGATGATTATCTTCGAAGAGCTGGTGGTCACGGCCCCGCTCTCACGCAGCGCCGCGAGAGAGCCGTTGAGGCCCTGGTCATAGTAGGTGAGATCCGTCTCAATGCACATTTCGGACAGGTTGTCCAAGACCTCAGCGAGGCGGGTTTCGTTGCCCTTCAGGGGGGCAGGCCCGAAGATGAGATCGCTCTCGTGGTCCCAGCTCAAGATCGAGACGGTGGTGTTGTCGAAGCCGGACCATCCCGAGACGATATCGGCGCTCTCGTTCGGAGCCATGCGATAATACTTTTTCATGCTGCCGGAGGTGTCGAGGGCGAAGACGAGGTCGGTACCATTGCCGTCTACTGGGACGTCCACATAATCGATTGCGGTGACGTTATCTACCATCGGCGGCACGCCTATGACGGCGACTACGTTCGTCAGAACATCCGACTCGGAGCTGTTGATCCTGGCTATGAGGTAGACCGCTTCAGATTTTGATTTGTCCAGCCGTCCCAGGTTCCAGGTGACGTTGTTGCTTGAGCTGTTAAAGGCACCACCCGTCGAGTCGACGTAA
>JBFESM010000318.1:0-1571 GCA_041548445.1 Methanothrix sp.
CTCTCTTTGGCAGCCTCGATGAACGCCGCGGCCCTCGAGGGGACGGTGCTGACGGTCTCCGAGCGAGGCCTCTCGGCGGATATCCCGTCCAATTTTTCGATATACGCTGCTGAGGCCGATGCCAACACCACAGGCATATTCTCCAGCGACCTGATGATCAACAGCACCGATCCCGAGGCAGGGAGGATCTTTCTTTCGATCTTCAGCGTCTACGACGACGTGATGACGCGAATGAGCCCAGCATCCCTCAGCGACCTCTTCCTGAGCGCTGAGATCTCACAAGTCGAGTCTCACGGCGACGCGGTGGTAGGAAATTGGTCGGCGGTCGATCTCCAGGGCCAGAACGTGACCGTTTACACTCTGGAAACGCCGGACCCGAGGGTCAGCGGAGGATCTTACGATATGGCATCCTGGAGTCCTGATGGAAAAGTCCAGGTCCTGATGGTCTCGACGGCGGACAGGAACGTCACCGTGAATTTGATCGGCACTCTCGAAATCGAGTGAGCCGCCGATCTATCTTCTTTTTTGGGATTCAAATAGAAAAGGATGGGAGGGTCATCCCCCATCGCGCCTCAGATGAACTTAGGCCTCTCCGAGAGCTTTACGGCCATAGGCAGGCCCTTCCAGGGCTTTCCCGCCGTCTCGGCGGCGATCCTCGCCTTTAGCTCCTCGACGGTCATCTCGACCTTGTGAGGCTTCTTAGGCTCGGACTGTTCCCTGACGGTGACGGCGAGCTTTCCCGACTCCAGCTCGGAGTCGCCGATGACGATGACGTAGGGCACCCATTCGCGCCCTGCGTCCCTGATCTTCTTGCCGACGGTCTCGTCCCGGTCGTCGATGTCGGTCCTGAAGCCCAGATCTTTGACGATCTCCTCGCTCCTCGCCAGGTGGCGCTCTGCCACCGGGATCACCCTCACCTGGGTCGGCGAGATCCAGGTGGCGAGCATCGGAACCTTTCCTTCAGCAGAGACCCTGTGGGCCTTCTCCAGGAGGGCGAACATCAGCCGCTCGATAGCGCCGGAGGGCGAGCAGTGGAGGATTATCGGCCGCTTGAGGGAGCCATCGGCGTCGGTGTAGTTTATGTCGTACCGCTCGGCGTTCTCAACATCGATCTGGACCGTCGAGAGGGCGCTCGCCTTGTCGAGGGCGTCGACGAAGTTGAACTCGAACTTGAGGACGAAGTAGAAGAACCGCTCGTCCCACATCTCGATGAGGACGGGCTTATTGACGATCTTGACGAGCCCCTCGACAAACTCCCTGTTCTCGTCGTAGAACTCCTTTGTGAACCTGATCGCCACCTCGTAGTCGTCCAGGTCGAGGCCCGCATCTTCCAGGACCGAGATCGAGGCCGCGTACTGATTCTCAAACTCCCGGGTTGCGCTCGCCATGTCGGCGCAGAGGGTGTGCATGTCGGGCATGGTGAAGGCCCGCAGCCTCCGCAGGCCCACAAGCTCGCCTCTCTGCTCGCGCCGGAAGGAGTAGCGGGTCATCTCGATCATCTTGAGAGGCAATGACCGGTAGGAGAGGGTCATGTCGTGGCTCATCAAGAACTGGCCGAAGCAGGCCGCAAA
>JBFESM010000319.1:0-1559 GCA_041548445.1 Methanothrix sp.
AGGCGATGTTATCGGGATCGCCCCATTGGCGCTGGTCCCACTGGATCGCCTTCGCCACGCCGGCGAACTCGATGACAGGCGTCTTGAATCGCCAGCTATCGGGGTCCGTCCTGTAGTAGGATCTCCACTCGCCATCGACATCCTTCTCGATCTCGTAGTAAGCCCCAACAAGGCTCGCGCTGCCCGGAGTCGCTTTTCTCAGGACGAACTAGACGGTCTCGCCCCGCGCGCGCTCCCCCTTCCTGGCCGCGAGGGTCAGGCCGGCGTATGCCGCCGCGACCTCGGGGGCGTCGGTGGCGGGGACAGGACCTGCGGGGTCTGAATCTTTGCCGAACCAGACCGCTCGCTGGAGGATGGTGGCGGTGATCGTCCCCGTCCCCCTCATCTTCGGGACCTACGAGATGAAGGTCGGCGAGAGGTAGGGCTCCCCGAGCCTCGTCGCCGACGGTCAGCAGTTACGGGCCGACGTTCTGACCGAAATGGTAGTCTTCGCAGCCGTGGCGGGGTACGACCGTCAGAAGTCGAAGAGGGACTTCTGACGGGATCGGAAAAATATTTTCTTCAGAAGGTCTTCAGCTCGCCCTTCATCAATTTGTCCTGGATCGCCAGGATGTCGTCGAGCCACTGGTTGGCGACCTCTTCGGCCTCGGACTGGACGGCGGCGAAGTTTGCTCCATCCTTAACGGTCGTCTGGATGCTGAGCATGTGGGGCTCGTCGATGGGCTTACCTATCTGAGACAGGATTCTGACGTAGACCTCGCCGACGTCGTCCACCTCGGCCACGATCTTGTTTGCGATCTGGGTCGAGAGGAGGTTGTATATCTTGCCGACGTGCCTTATCGGGTTCTTGCCGCTTGTCGCCTCCATGCTCATGGGACGGTTGAGGGTGATGAGGCCGTTGGCCCGGTTTCCTCTTCCGACAGAGCCGTCGTCGCCCATCTCCGCGGAAGTTCCCGAGACGGTGAGGTAGACGGATCCCGACTCAGGGTCGTCGGCGACGTTCATCTGGACTTTGACCTCCCTTTTCGCGCAGGAGCAGACGTTCTCCTCGATCTCGCGGACGATCTCCTGTTTCGTCTCCATGTAGTCGTTCAGGTCGTCCAGGTGCTTTCCGACCATGGCGCAGGCGACGGTGAGGTTTATGGTGTCGCCCGACCTCATGGCCATGACCTTGACGTCCTCGCCGATGGCCGGGATTCTCCTCTTAAGCTCCATCAGGAACCTCTCGGTGTTGTAGACGACGGTCTCGGTCTCGGAGAAGGGGGCGTAGCCGACGCCAAAGGAGGTGTCGTTGGCGCCTGGCACCTTCCTCTTGAAGACGTCCTGGAGGTCGGAGGAGCCGGTCCCGATCTTGCAGTCGAGGATGACGTGGTCGCTGACGTCGATGTTGCAGAGGACATCTTTGAGATACTCCTTTGCGGTCCTTCTAGCGATGACGTCCACCGGGATCTCCTCGTCGCCGAAGAACCTGGTGGCCCTCCCCGAGAGGAGGATGTACATCGGCTGGATGATCTCACCGCCTTTGAAGGCGGGCTTGGATCTGCCCGCCACCAGCTGGG
>JBFESM010000320.1:0-1554 GCA_041548445.1 Methanothrix sp.
CCATCGGAGCTATTTGAATGGCATCTCCTTCAAAACCGCCGCTCGGAAACCTCGACCCCCGGGAATCGAGCCTTTTGATACGGAAAAGAGGGGGCGATCCCGACTTCGTGATCCTGGACGTTCGGACCCCTCGGGAGTATGAGATGGGCAGGATCGAGGGTTCGGTGAACTTGGACTATCACTCTCCCACATTCGAGGCAGAGCTTGAAAAGCTCGATAGACAAAAGACCTACCTGGTTTACTGCCTGGTGGGGATCAGGTCGAGAAACGCGGCGAAGGTCATGGTGCGGCTCGGCTTCGAAGATGTATACAACATGATCGGCGGGATCAGGCAGTGGCACCGAGAGGGCCTTCCGATCGTCGGCCGATAGCCCGATATATCCGGGCCGACTCATCGTTTTTCATGCGCTTTGGAATTGTGGTCACCGATCCCGACGACTGGACCGCGAGGGCGATCAAAGGGGGCTTTTCGAAGCTGGGGGCAGAGTCTGTTTATCTGAACTTCTCACAGCTTGCGGCAAGAATCGGGCCGGAGCTTCGCCTGCGGGGAAACGGCACCGACCTTCTGGGGCTTGACGGCCTGGTGGTGAGGGATCTTGGCAGGAGCGGTTCAGCCGATGTCGCCTTTCGGTTCGAGGCTCTATCCGCCCTCCAGGAGCTGGGCCTGTCGATCGTCAACCCCCCTCAGGCGATATCGAGGGCCGCAAACAAGTTCGCCACATCCATCGCCCTCCACCAGGCAAAAATCCCCCATCCAAAGACTTTGGTGACCACGAGCTTCTCGGCCGCCACCGAGTTCATCTCTGAGCACGGCCGGGCGGTATCAAAACCATTATTCGGCTACAAGGGGCGGGATCTTGCTCTTCTGACCCCCGAGGACCCGAGCCCTCTTCAAGAAATCCTTGCCAAAAGCGGCGTCGTCTACCTCCAGGAGTTTCTCGAATCCACAGCCCCGACGCCTCGGGACATCAGGGTCTTCGTCGTTGGAGACAAGGTGGCAGGAGCCATTTACAGGGTTGCGCCACCGGGAAGCTGGATAAGCAACCTATCCCAGGGCGGAGCGCCCGAGAGGTGCCCCCTGACAGGCGAGATCGAGGATTTGGCCCTGAGGGCGAACGGGGCCGTGGGAACCGTCTACAGCGGCGTCGACCTGATCGAGACGGTCGAGGGCCTCGCGGTCCTGGAGGTGAACGGGACGCCCTCGGGTCGGGGGGTCTATCAGGCCTGGGGGATCGATGCGGGCGAGATGATAGCGGGGCACATCCTCGAAAGGCTGGGCTAGTCAGGCGACGAGTCGTTGGACGAGTCGGGGGACAAGTCCCTGGATCGGTCGGGGTGGGGGAACGGTTATTTACCATGCAACTTCAGGGGCAGATCATGTTCACCATACTCACAGGGTCTCAGTTCGGGGACGAGGGGAAGGGGAAGGTCGTCGATCTCCTGGCTGAGAATTACGATATAGTGGTCCGGTTCCAGGGCGGGGACAACGCCGGCCACACCGTCATCGTCGGGGACAAGACCTACAAGCTCCACCTCACCCCCAGCGGCGTCGTC
>JBFESM010000321.1:0-1551 GCA_041548445.1 Methanothrix sp.
ACGCCTTCGTGGAGCTTCTCAAAGAGCCCGACCTGGAGACGAGACAGATGGCGGTGGTGGGCCTCGGCCGCCTCAGGTGCACCGAGTCGATCGAGATGGTGGCATCTTTTATCGAAGACGATGACCCGGAGCTGAGAAGGAGGGTCGCCTGGTCTCTTGGAGAGATGAGGGCGCCCGAGTGTGCTCCGCTTCTCTTGCCGGCCCTCGAAGATCAAAGCCACGTCGTCAGGATGACCGCCGCCAAGTCCCTCGCCTCCCTCGGTGGCGAGGAGGCCTTCAGGATGGCTCTACCCCTTATCGAAGACGAGCACCCCCAGGTGAGGCTTTCGGCGGTCACCGCTCTCGGAGTGATCGGCCTTGAGGACGCCCTCGATCGGCTCGTCGAGGTGATCTTCGGCGAGGACGACGAGGAGATCAGGGCCTGGGCCGCCTGGAGCCTGGGCGAGATCGGCGATCCCCGGGCGGTCGAGCATCTCCAGGAGGCCTGCGTGAAGTGCCCATCGACGGTTCGGGAGAAGGCTCTCGACTCCCTGGAGCAGGTCTTCGGGATAGGCACCGACGATCGGAAGGACGACGCCTGAACGAGCCCGATTTTCCAGGGCTCTTCTTCCACCGTCACCTATTTTTCTCCTGAGGGTTCTTGACAATTGATGAACCTTGAGTCTCTAGCGGCCGAGCTTCGCGGGTTTGTGGGCATAACCCGGAAGAAGGCCATCGGCGATCTGGTCGGCCACTTTCCCGTGGACTCAGACCTGATCATAGCCTCTTTCGGGGAGGACGCGGCGGTCATCGACGACGGCGACGATGTTATGCTTCTGGCGGCTGACGGGATCTGGAGCAGGCTGCTGGAGGCCGACGCCGAGTGGGCCGGCTACTGCGCAGTTCTGGTGAACGTTCACGACATCGCCGCGATGGGAGGCTGGCCCGTGGCCATGGTGGACGTCTTCAGCGCCGACTCGCCAGATCTGACAGAAAACGTCCTCCGGGGCCTAAAGAAGGGTATCGAGAAGTTCAAGGTGCCTATTATCGGGGGGCACTTCCATCCAGACACCCCTTACAGCTCTCTGGACGTTGCGATCCTCGGCAAGGCGAAGAAGGGGGCCGTGATCCTCAGCAGCACGGCGAAGCCCGGCGACTCGATCGTCGTCGGGGTCGACCTCGACGGGATGGTCCACCCGAGCTTTGCGATCAACTGGGATTCGACGAGCTTCAAGGATGGGGCAGTTCTCCTCCGCCAGCTCGGTTCGATGCGAGAGCTGGGTGAAAGAGGTCTCGTCACCGCAGGAAAGGACATCAGCAACCCCGGGATGCTGGGAACTCTGGGGATGCTCCTCGAGTCGAGCCACGCGGGCGCCGTCGTCGACCTTGATCTTCTGCCCAAGCCCGAGGGCATGGATATGGCGAGCTGGCAGAAGATGTACCCGGGGATGGGATTCGTCGTGACGGCTCCGCCGGAGAAGGCCGAAGAGGTCGCCCGAGTCTTCAGGGATCGGGGGCTTGCGGCCGCCGTCGTCGGCCGGGTGACCGAAGAGCGGCGGCTGGAGATCGCAT
>JBFESM010000322.1:0-1546 GCA_041548445.1 Methanothrix sp.
CCGTCATCACTTACGACGACCTCTTCACCGCAGATCGAGAAAATTATCCTTTGTATTTCAACCGATACCGAAGGGGAATCTTCGGCCTGAAGGAACCCTTCGAGCTCAAGTCTCCAGAGGAGCTGGACAGAATCTCGACCTTCTTCAGGGACCTTCAGGAGCATGTTGCTTTATCCGAAGCCGCGAAGGAGGCGAAAGCCGGAGACGTCGTCCTCTACGATGGCGGCTTCTCCCTCTGGAGAGATCCGTACTATCGAGAGGTTCTGAACTGGATATTCGAGCTGGCCGAGGAGAGAAGTGTAGACCTTCTCGGCGTCAGCAAGTCCAGCAAGCTATCCTGGGGTGGCGAGATCTCCAGGCCCTTAATCAGGAGCGCCGATTACATAGGAAGCGGGGCAGTGCCCGATAAGCCCTGGCGCGTCCAGCTCAGCGGCAAAAAGGTGATGACCGAAGACCCCTGGCGCGGAAAAACTTACGTGGTAAAGTTCCATCCGCTTTCGACCCATGCATTCAGAATCGACGCGCCCGACCACGTCGCCGAACAGATCGACGTGGTCCTGGGGCGCGTGGCGATGTACGCCAGATCAGCCGAGAGCCTGGGATACCCCCACGCCCTCTTCAGGGCTCACCAGGACTTGAAAATCCCGATCCAAGAGCGAGACTTCACGCGCCTCTCCCTCTTCGAGGGGCTCCGGGGCGAGGGCCTGACAGAGACGCAGATCCGCGGCGCTCTGGACTATCACGAAATCCTGGACGGACTATCGAGGAGGTAGAATGGCAAATCTATCAAACGAGAGATGGAAAGGGTCGTCGCCGGTGGAGGCGACATCGAGGGGCGAAGAAGACCCATTTGAGCTGGAGTCTCAAACCACAAAGAAGGACAAGAATTCAAACCCCTACAACAAGATAATCTCAAAAGACGTAAGAGAATATCACTTCATCGTACCCAGTGAAGAGTGGGTGGAGCTTGGGGAGATCGTCTCAATCCATGACCGAAGGGTGGAGAGAAACGCGACTTTTCTTGCCAGAATCACAGACATCCGGCACGACTCCAACTACGACGGCAACTGGGACACAATGGTCCGGGGTGAGGAGTTCTATGACAAGGATCACATATTCAACCGAGTGGTGGCTGAGCCTCTCGGCTGCATATTAAAAGAGTTAGGAAAAAAGGAGCAGTTCAGGAAGGCGAGGACGATCCCCGCCAAGTTCTCCCCCGTGACGAAGGCAGAAAAAGATGAGTTTCAATTTCTCATGGAAGTGATGGGAGACGTTGAGGTGGGACGGCTCAGGAACGGAAGCAAGGACGTAAGAGAGATTCCAGTTGCCCTGCACAGCGAGGCGATGGACCACCACATGGGGGTTTTTGCGACGACAGGAATGGGAAAATCAAACTTCATGAAGGTCTTTGCCGCCTCCTGCATGAAGAAGTCCTCCTCGAAAGAGTCGAAGTTGGGCCTTCTGATCGTCGACCCCCACGGCGAGTACATTTTGGGCAAGAAGGGAACGAAAGGTCTCCTCCACCTGGACCGGTACAGAGACGGGA
>JBFESM010000323.1:0-1543 GCA_041548445.1 Methanothrix sp.
CGGTGCTGACAGGCCTCGCACTCACCACAGTGGACATCTCCGTCCAGGTAGCAGGACCAGGTCAGCTCCATGGGAGCGTTCACCTCCGACCCCAGCTTCACGATCTCGGGCTTTAGGAGGTTGACAAGGGGAGCCTCGATCCTGGGCGGTCTGCTGAAGGAGGCGACCGACTTTTCCAGGAGAAGGTTGAACCGCTCAACGAACTCCGGCCTGTTGTCCGGGTAAGATTTCCCCTCCTCGGCGTTGAAGCCGACAAAGATTCGCTCGGCCCCGATCGCCTCGGCGTAGGCAGCCGCCATCGACCCGAAGACCAGGTTTCGGCAATGGACCCAAGTGGATGGTGTGGACGTGGTGTTCTTGATGTCGACCTCGTCGCCCGACGGGATGGGTGCCTCGACCGTCGTCAGAGGTGTCTGGTTCTGGAATAAGTCCGTCCGGACGAACCTGACCTCGGATGCGCCAAGAACTCTTGCGATCTTCTCGATCGCTCTCTTTTCCCTCCTCTCGGCCTTCTGGCCGTAGAGGATGTGGATTATGTGGATATCGAAGCCGTCATGCAACGCCTTGGCCGCCGCCACCGTCGAGTCGAGGCCTCCGGAAGAGAGGCATACCGCCTTCGGCTTCATTCGGTCATCACCCACTTGTTCTTCCCCTCCCAGAGCTTCACCGAGACGAGGGCGGCGGGCGTCTCCAGAAGACGATTCTCAAGACCGATCTTTATGTGTTCTGCGATCCTCTCCGCCGTGGGGTTTGGAAGGATCTCGTTCAGATCGCGGTGGTCCAGATCCTCCAGGACCGATTTCAATATCCGTTTCAGGTCGTAAAAGTCCATCAGAAAGCCGCTCTTCTCGTCCACCTGACCCTCCAGGACCACCTCCACGTCGTAGGTGTGGCCGTGGACCCTCGCGCACTTGCCGTCGTAGTTCGGAAGGCGGTGGGCGGCGTCAAACTCCAGGGTCAATCCCATCTTCATTCTTCGCCCAACTCCTTCAGCCTGCCCTGGCGGCGGTCTATCTCGTCGAGCTGGTCCAGCATCTTCCTCAGGGCCGTCCGGACCGCGTCGGAGAAGTTGACGAACTTTCCGCCGTCGCCGACGTGGCGGTTGACATCATCGATAATGTGTTGGGGAATCTCCACCGATATCTTGGGCACGATAATCCTCCAGTTTTCCTGGAGGAATATCCGGGTATTATTAAAGCTTTCTCGGTCAGGGTTCTGCCGCTTCCAGAATCTCCTCGGGGGCCCTGGCGAGGGCCACCAGCCCCTCGGCCTCCATGAAGTGAAGTCTCGCCGGAACGACGAGGATGTGAAGCGGCCCCCCGAAGTCGTGCTCTGCGAGCTTCGGCAGCCAGTCAGCCAAGACATTGGCGTCGTCGGACCCGGCTCTCGCCACGCCCACGCCCAGGGTGGAAACGAGCCGATCGCCCCCGGAGAGCTTCTCCATCTCCAGGAGGAGCTCTGCCCCCTCGCTGGCGGTCATGTACCTATCCGTCTGGATGTCCAGAAAGAGGAGGGTGTGAAGGTCACGCTCGAGGTTTTCGAC
>JBFESM010000324.1:0-1536 GCA_041548445.1 Methanothrix sp.
CTTCTTCGCTTCCCAGGCGAAAAAGGAGGGGTATGAGCAGATCTCCGCCATATTCACGGAGACGGCCGAAAACGAGAAGGAGCACGCAAAAAGGCTCTTTAAGTTCCTCGAAGGAGGCAATGTCGAGATCTCGGCCGCCTTCCCCGCTGGGGTCATCGGGAAGACGGTCGATAACCTCCGGGACGCGGCCGCCGGCGAGAACCACGAGTATTCCCAGATGTACCCCGAGTTCGCCGCCAAGGCCGACGAGGAGGGCTTTTCTGAGATCGCTGAGACGATGAGGTCGATCGCCAAGGCCGAGATGCAGCACGAGAAGAGGTTCCTCGCGCTTCTGAAGAACATCGAGACAGGTCAGGTCTTCAAGCGGCCCGAGGTCGTCAAGTGGAAGTGCAGAAACTGCGGCTACGTCCACGAGGGCGCCGAGGCCCCGGAGGAGTGCCCGGCCTGCGCCCACGAGAGGGCCTACTTCGAGCTTCTGGCCGAGAACTACTGATCGAAAGATCTGAAGATTCACCAATAGGCGCTTTGAGACTCATCCGGTGCGGGGGGGAGGCGCTCGGTCGTCCCTTCGCCCCTCCGTCTTTTCTTCATTACCTCTGTCCTTTCTTTCTTTCCTCCTTTCTTCGGCTGAAAAAGATCTGGTCGTGATCTCCCAACTAATTGGTTTTTATACCTGAATTAGCTATTTTAATCTGGGGATATCAAAACGGCAAGAAGCGGGAGGTCCAAAGCCAAAGTTCAAAGAGGTGTGGCGGAGTGGCGGGCTTGAACGATGGCCTATCTAGTTCATCTGGATAATTGAAAAGGAGCCGAACACATATGATAAATGTTAAATGTTAAATGTCAATGTCAAATGTCAAATGTTCGTCGTTTGCCCACAGGAAAATCGAGAAGCTTCCCTAATTTTTCGATCGATTCAAATACCCCCGGCCCCAACCAGATGGACGATGCGACTTTTGGGCGCTGACGAGGCGGGAAAGGGGCCCGTGATCGGCTCGATGTTCGTGGCAGGCGTGGTCATCGACGAAGACCGGCTCTTCGACCTGGCGGCTCTGGGGGTCAAGGACTCAAAACTCCTCGCGCCCCAGAGAAGGGAGTATCTCGCCGCCAAGATCGAGACGATCGTCCGGGATCGATACGTCCTGGAGGTGAAGCCGGAGGTGATCGACGAGCTTCGCCAGCTGATTACGATGAACGAGATCATGGTCAAAAGCTTCTCCAAAGTGGTGGAAAAGCTCTCGGCGGACAGAGCGATCCTGGACGCCGCCGACGTCAACCCGGAACGGTTCGCCCGGAGGGTGAAAGAGGGGAGCAGGACCGAGATGGAGGTCATCGCCGAGCACCGGGCCGACAAAAACCACCTCGTGGTGGCCGCGGCCTCGATCCTCGCCAAGGTGGAGAGGGACAGTTCGGTGAGGGAGCTTGAGAAGGCCATCGGCCAAAAGATCGGAAGCGGCTACCCTTCAGACCCCACCACCATCCGGTTTCTCGAAACCTGGGTGAAAGAACACGGCGACCTTCCGCCCTTTGCGAGAC